>LJTR01000441.1 GCA_001303465.1 Phycisphaerae bacterium SG8_4 | reverse complement strand
CATCGCAAATCGCAAGTTGTAACGTGCTGCTGAATTGGGCGTGTGGGGGATTTGTGAGGTAAAGCGATGACCAGACGCGAGAGAAGCCAGGCGCCGGCGGCAAGGTGTCGATGGCAATGGGTGTTCAGTTCAACGACGCGCAAGAGCGGGCGGTCCAGGCTGATTGTTCTTTTGGTCGTCGTTGCTGTGACCGCATCTGTTCTCTTCGGGTGGTGGCGATCACCAGCGCCGTCCGACGTCAGCAGCGTGGGCGGCATGTTCGCAGCGCGCAGGGGCGACCTGGTCGTCATGGTTACCGAGAGCGGCAGCATCAAAGCCCGTCAGACGATAGATATCCGGTCCGAGGTATGGGGCGAGGCGACTATAATCCGTCTTGTTCCCGAAGGCACCTATATCACACAAGAAGACGTCGATGCCGGCAAGGTGATTGTGGAGCTGGATTCTTCGAGTCTGGTAGACAGGCTCAAAGAAGAAGAAAAGGGCCTTGCCAGTGACGAGGCTTCCCTTACCGAGGAACAAGAGAATTATCATATTCAGCAGAACCAGAACGAAAGCAATATCACCGCGGCCAAACTGGCAGTTCAGTTCGGCCTGCTCGACCTGCAGAACTTCCTGGGCAAGAGCGCCTCGCAGAAACTCATCGAGACGGTGGCCCCGGATCCTAATGCGGAAGTTGAGGTGGCGACGTTGGTGGAGTTTTTTGCCGAATCCAACAGCCTGGGCGGAGAGGCTCTGCAAACGCAGAAACAGTATGAAAATGATATTCTCCTTGCCGAGGGACAGCTCGAAAAAGCCACGGATGTTTTCGAGGGAACGAAGAAGCTCCACGATGCGAATTATGCATCTGACCTTGATCTGAAGAGTGCCAGGCTTGATGTAGATCGCTATCGGGTCCAGAAAGAAAGTGCCGATGAAGCTCTGAGACTTTACAAGCTCTATATTCTTCCGAAACAGACGATACAACTGCTGAGTGCCTACAGAGAAGCCGGACACGAACTCAGGCGGACCGAGGCCCGCGCCCGGTCGATGATGGCACAGGCCCTGGCCAGGCGAGGTAATGCAGAAGAGGAGGTAATTGAGTCGAGGGATGACGTCGAAAGATGTAGAAGACAGGTTGCCGCCTGTATAATCCGGGCGCCGGCACCGGGCCTGGTGGTGTACAGTTCGAGCGGCGATTCGTACAGGCGCGAGGAGAGGGGACCTATTCAGGAAGGGGGCAAGGTCTATCAGCGCCAGAAGATCATATCGCTTCCGAATACCGCAGAGATGATTGTTGAGGTTCGTGTCCACGAGGCATCGGTCGACAAAGTCCGCCCCGGTCAGAGCGCAACCATTGTTGCCGAACCATTCCCCGATAAGACCTTTCGCGGTGAAGTGCTCAGTGTTGCGCCTCTGCCCGATGCGCAGCGCGGTTATCTCAGTCCTGACATCAAGGTTTACACGACCAAGGTGAGCATCAAGGATTCACAGGATTCGCTGAGACCCGGGATGTCGGCGAAAGTTGAGATTCTGGTCGAGCGGCTGGACGATGTTCTAATGGTGCCTGTCCAGGTGGTTGCAAATCGCGGCGGCAGGAAAGTCTGTTATGTCGCGACCGACGGCGGGCCGGAGCAGCGCCAGGTGCAAACGGGGGCGTTCAACGATAGCTTCGTTGAGATAGTCAGCGGCCTTCAGGTCGGCGAGAACGTGCTGTTGAATCCTCCACGGGTGATTGAGCCGACACCGGGCTCCGAATCGCAGGAGACCGTTACAGCCGTCGCGGGCACATAAGCAGGCCGAGTCCCTGCCCGGATGGGCAGGCTCGAGCGTTTGACAGTATCTCCGTTGAGTGGCTGTAGCCGACGACAGGCTATAAGCAGGTCATCCCGGCGAGCTGGGATTGCGCAGTGTTATGGTGCTCCCGATTGAGAATTCCGGTTCTTGCGCGGGTAAGTAGCTCTACAATAACAGCTTATGATCTTACTCGCGGGAATTCACTGCCCTGGAGGGTATACGTTTTGATGCTTGGATCCTGGGCTTGTTTGGCGATGTTCATCAACACACCCACCGCGGCGGCTGACAGCAGCATGCTTGTGCCGCCTGCGCTTACGAACGGCAGGGGGATGCCTTTTGTCGGCACGACGACCGTTACCACGGCGATGTTGAGCACAGCCTGGATGGCGATTGCCAGCACAATCCCGCCGGCCAGGAACTGGCCGAAGCGGTCGCGGCAGCGCATCACTACGAGGATTCCCAACCAGACGAACAATATGAAAAGCAAGATCACCGCTGCGTTTCCGACGAAGCCAAGTTCTTCGCCGATGATCGCGAAAATAAAGTCCGTCGTATCTTCGGGCAGATGGTCGTACTTGCAGATCCCCCTGCCCAGTCCCTTGCCCAACAGTCCGCCGGAGCCCAGGGCTATCAGCGACTGGTTCGGTTGATAGTTGATCGTATCGGTCCATTTCTCAAGGTGCAGGAATCCCGAGAGGCGATTCATCCGCGTTGGCGAGCTTGCTATCGCCTGGTAGAAGACAATGCCGGCAACCGGAAGCGGCGGCAGAATGTGCCACAATCTTGCCCCGGCTATTATCAGCATCAAAAGGGCCAACATTGTTATGAACGCCGCTGTGCCGAAATCCTCGACGATTACGAGTCCGGCTACTACACCGACGACCAGACATATCGGGACAAACCTCGTAAAGAACAATCTGATCTCGTCGCCGAACCTTGCGCACGCCGCGGCCAGGAAAAAAATCACGGCCCATTTCGCCAGCTCCGATGGCTGGAAGCTCACGTTGATGGGTCCCAGGGGGACCTTTATCCACCGGAAATGGTCGTTTATCTCCGGAACAAACCTCGGGAAGACCGGGAAAAACCGCTGAAGAAGCACCACCGCCAGCAGCACCACGCTCAGCAGCAGCAGGTAGATCGTCGGGTTCCGCGACCAGCCGTTGGCCAGGCTCAGTTTGCGATAATCGACGCCGGACAAGAAGTACATAACGCCGCACGCCAGCGGGAAGAACAGTATCTGCCGCAGACCCGTATATTCGTAGAATCTCTGCAGCTCAAACTCCTGGCCGACGTTAGCGCTTGCAGAGAAGACAAAGACCGTGCCGATTGCCATCAGAAGAACGATGACCATTGCAATGCAGTCGGCAGCCGGATTGTTTCGTGTCGCAGTAATCATTCAGTTTTGTCGTACCCTGAGGCCGCTGTCCTTCGACAGCACCCGCGCAGAGCGAACTCGAGTGCCCACAGAACGGGCCTGATTATATATTCGGCTTTCAAGGGCCAGTAACAGCAGAAATTGTCATTCGCTATGATTACAAGGGCCACGAATCAACGAAATTGAAACCGCGGATTGCGCGGATTTCCACGGCTTGAGTAATCCGTATAAAGAACGAAAAGACGAGAGTGACCAACATCGAAGATCCCTCGGGAGTCAATTACATGGGCTACAGAGGCCACAGATTTGTGCCGATCAGCAAATTCTTCTTGACGGGACGGCGGGCAATTTGGTACAAATAACGATGGTGAAGTTTATGGTTACTTGAGAAACGCTCTGTGTCGGAAGAGGTGAATACGAGTGACAGCGAAAGCACCATAGGCCGTTCCAACATGGCCTAACATTATTCAAACTCTCTTTATTTTAGAAGGAGGACTATCATGTGTAAGAGATCGATTTGTCTATTTTTTGTTGTGTTGGTGCTGGCATTGGCCGGCAATGCCAGGGCTCAGATCGACCCGGCTTCCGTCACTAATGGCCACGTCTATCTGTTTGACAATGTCGGTGCCGATGTGCCGGATGATTCGGCCAATAGTCATACGGCCAATCTCATTGGAAGCCCGCAAGTCGTCGACGGCCTCAAGGGCAAGGCGCTGCAGTTCGATGGAGTCGATGACGGCGTCCATATCCCGGACTCAACGATGATCAACCTCAGTACAAACCAGAATCGAACGGTGGTTGCCGTATTCAATTGTGCTGATGTGACCAAATCAGAAAAGCAGACGGTGTATGAGGAAGGCGGCACGACCCGCGGACTCGTCATATACGTCCATGAAGGTCTGGTCTATGCCGGAGGATGGAACCTGAGCGATTACACACCGGAGTGGACAGGTACATTCCTTTCTGCGCCGATTACTTCCAACGCCTGGTATGCCGTTGCCATGGTCCTTAAAGATGCCGGCCCGGCCCAGGAGGATGACAAGTTTGAGATGTGGATGGACGGGCAGTTTATCGACATAGGACCCGGCGGTCAACTGCAGAGCCGCTCGAATGACTGCGCCATTGGGTATACGAATTCACAAACGAAACTTCACGACGGTAATATTACCGGCGGCGGCGTTTACTTCGAGGGTATAATTGACGACGTTTGGATATTCGATAATACCGCACTGACCCAGGTGGAGCTGAGTGCTTTTTCAGGCGAGCCATGGCCCTACGCTTTCGGCCCCGATCCGGCCGATGGTTCCTTCCTTGAGAACACATGGGGTACCCTTCTCTGGAGCCCGGGTGCTTTTGGTGTCACCCACGATGTGTATGCCGGAGAGAATTTTGATGATGTCGACAGCGGCACCGCCGATACGTTCGTCGGCGATACTGAACCGAACAGCCCGTGGAAAGGTGCCGTCTGGAGCTTCACGGTTCCGCCAAGGACAGCTTATCTACCCGACCCTGCTGACGGCGCCGAGTCTGTGGCACTGGACGCTGAGCTTACGTGGACGCCGGGCTTTGAGGCCAAACTGCATACCGTCTACTTCGGCGAGAGTTTTGACGACGTGAATAATGCTGCGGGAGGCCCTTTGTTGGCAGAGGCGACTTTCACACCACCAGGCCCGCTTGAATTGGCCAAGACCTACTACTGGCGCGTTGATGAGTTCGACCCGCCGACCACGTATAGAGGCGCCGTCTGGAGCTTCACGGCCGAAGGAACCGCGGCTGACCCGAACCCGGCCAAGGGCGCGGTCGAGGTATCGCCGACGCCAATTCTGAAATGGACCCCCGCAAATCTTGCTGCTTCGCATGAGGTGTATTTCGGAGCGGATGCAGACGCCGTGGCAAACGCCACGAAGGCTTCGCCCGAGCACAAGGCAACCAAGGCACTCGGCGCCGAGACATATGCCGCCGATCGGCTCGAGCTGATGACGACCTACTATTGGCGCGTCGACGAAGTCAACGACACCAATCCGAGTAGCCCGTGGGTGGGCAACGTCTGGAGCTTTACAACGGGTGACTTCCTCGTTGTCGATGATTTCGAGTCCTACAACGACATTGATCCGCCCGACGAGGCAAGCAACAGGATATTCGACAAGTGGATTGACGGCTTCGGAACGCTGACAAACGGCGCATTGGTAGGCAACGATCTGCCACCCTACGCTGAGACGACAATCGTTCACGGCGGCGATCAAGCGATGATATATGCCTACGACAACGCCGGCAAGACCTCTGAGGCAACCTTGACGCTGGTGTATCCGCGCAACTGGACCGAAGAGGGCGTCACAAGGCTGTCACTATGGTTGCGCGGCAATTCGGCCAACGCTGCTGATAGCATATTTGTCGCTCTAAACGACACGGCCGTGGTCTATCACGATGACGCGAGCGCAACCCAACTGCTAGGATGGAACGAATGGGTCATAGACCTGGCGGCATTTGGTATTGACTTGACCAATGTCAATACGATTACCATTGGAATTGGCACCAAGAATGCCCCCGCTCCCGGCGGCGGCACAGGGACGATGTACTTCGATGACATCCGGCTGCTCAAACCTGCTCCGTAGCGATCGGCCAGATGTACTTGCTTGGAATCTGGGGCCTGTACCGAATTCATACGGTACAGGCCCCTTCAGTATTTTCTGGGCCGGCGGACTCGTGGTGGTCGGCAGAATTCTCTTGACGTCAAGGCGTATGGTTTTGTATAAATATGGTATGTGAAGTTGCCGATAATTGTTGTTTGTGCTTTGAATTTAGCTTATTGGCGTTTTCAACCGCTCTTATTGGGTCTTGAAGGAAGGAGGTAGTGTCAAACCGCAGAAGAATCACCTTCGATAGATTTCGGTACGTGCGATATGTGACCGCAGTTATTATAGGTTGTTCATTAAATCTCTTTTCGCAGGAGGACTATCATGTACAGTAAACTCACCTTTCTAACTTGCCTTTTCCTGGTGCTGGGGCTGCTCGCGGGCTCGTTGAACGCTCAGTCGATTCAACAGGATCCCGGCCCCGATGGGATTGTGTCGGTCGAAGCCGAGAACTTCGACGCCAACGTTGAAAATGGCGGCCACGCATGGGTGCTGACCGGACCTACGGAAGGCTTTACCGGTACCGCCGGCATGCACGCGCCAAACGGCCAGGGCGGGCACAGCAGCAACTTCCTGACCAACAGCGAGCGTCTCGATTATGAGATCAACTTTGTCAAGACCGGCATTCACTACGTGTGGATTCTGGCATGGGGCGCCAGCGGCAGTGACGACTCGTGCCATGCAGGTCTGGACGACGATGCAACACTTTCCAGCCAGATGAGCGGCTGGAACAACAATTACCAATGGAGCAACAACAGGTATCAACAGCCGGGTCCATCTCGGGTCAACGTGACTTCGACCGGCCCTCACACTCTGAACATCTGGGTGCGCGAGGACGGGCTTATCATCGACAAGATCGTTCTGACCACCAACCCCGATTTCACACTCTCGGGCAACGAGCCCGGCCCGCCCGAAAGTTTCTGGGGAGCCATCTTGAATGCTCACAGTCCGGACCCAGCCGACGGCGCGCTGCATGATGCCACTTGGACCAGCCTCTCGTGGTCCGCCGGAGAAACTGCGGCTACACACGATGTGTATCTCGGTGAGAGTTTCGACGATGTCAACAACCGCGCCGCCGAGACCTTCCGCGGCAGCCAGTCATCGCCATCGATTATCGTCGGATTTGCGGGAAGTCCGTATCCGGATGGTCTGGTTCAGGGAACGACCTACTATTGGCGGGTCGATGAGGTTGAGGCAGACGGCACGACCAGACATGCCGGACCTGTCTGGAGCTTTCGCGTTCCGCCGCTCGGCGCGTACGACCCCAGCCCGTCTGACGGGGCCGTGTATCAGGATACGGACATGCCCCTGACCTGGAATCCGGGCTTGGATGCGAAATTGCAGACCCTCTATTTCGGTGACAATTTCGAGGACGTCAACAGCGGCGCCGTGACGGGGATCGCCAGGGCAACGGCGGACTATACCCCTCCGGCCCCGCTTGAGCACAACAAGACATACTACTGGCGGGTCGATCAGCTCAATCCTCCAAACACTATCAAAGGCGAGGTGTGGAGCTTCAGGACGCTGCCCGAGATACCGGTTACCGATCCCAGTCTGGTCGGATGGTGGAAGTTCGAGGCCGGCAAGGGCGCGAGAATCGTCGACTTCTCGGGCCACGGCAATCATGGCATCGTATCCGGAGCGGGCAACATGCAGTGGGTTTCAAGCACGTTCAACCTCGGGCTGGAGTTCCTGGGCGACTACCAGGGCTACGTCGAACTGCCGCCGGGAATGGTCACCACGGGCGCAGGCTCCGTTCTCATGTGGATCAACACGACTCAGGGCGACGATGAAGGGATGCTCTGGTACGGAAGCGCTGTAACTTACGGTAACGGCTATGGCGGTGAAAATGAAATCCACATCAATATCGATGATCCGGGCGCAGGCGAATTGGACTTCTTCCTCGAAGAGGACGGCAGTGGAAGCGACATTACCATAAACGGCCCCGAGGTCGGCGGCCAGGGTTGGACTCATGTTGCCGCAACCTGGGACCTCGCCGATGGATGCAGGCTGTACGTGAACGGCCGCCAGGTGGGTTCCGAAGCTCACAACACGAACGTCCAGGACCTCGCGATCATCCGGCTGGGCAGTGCCGCCGAGGATGATGTGTTCTACGATGGTCTAATGGACGATGTCAGACTGTTCGACCGCGCCCTCAGCGCCGATGAGATTGTCGAGATCATGAGCAAAGGCGAAGATCCTCGTCGTCCCGGCAGTCCGCAGCCAGGCAACAGCGCCCTGGCCACTCTGATCGAGGCGACCTCGCTTAGCTGGTCGCCCGGAGAGGGAGCGTCTGAGCATGATGTTTACTTCGGTACGGATCCAGATGCTGTGGCTAATGCCGAAGCATCCGACACGAGCGGGGTCTATCGAGGTCGTCAGAGCATGACCACCTATACGCCGTCGGAAGGTGTGGAATGGGCCGGCGGGCCATACTACTGGCGCATCGATGAGATCGCTGATGATGGGACGATCACCAGTGGCGGAATCTGGAGCTTCACTGTGGCCGACTATCTTATTGTGGACGATTTCGAGTCGTACAATGACACTGCAAGTGGGGAACCAGGCAGTAATCTGATATATGAGACGTGGACAGACGGATTCGACAATCCGACCGCGAACGGTTCGGCTGCCGGTTATGTAGAAGCATTTCAGCCCACGATGGAAAGCGGGATCGTACATGGCGGCGTTCAGTCGGCACCGTTGCTGTACAACAACGGCACGGCAGCCTTGTCCGAGATCACCGCGAACACCGCCGAGCTTCCGGTTGGCCGGAATTGGACGATAGGTTCGCCGCAGACCTTAGTGCTGTGGTTCCACGGCAATCCGGGTAATTCCGTCTCCGATCGACTGTATGTCAAGGTCAACGGCGTCAAGGTGACATATCCCGGTAATGCGGCAGACGTGGCCGAAGTGAGGTGGAAGCAGTGGGATATTGACCTGGCGAGTTTAGGAATAAACCTCACCAATGTCACACAGGTGACAGTTGGCCTTGAGAGGACCGGCGCATCCGGCGGCGCAGGTACTGTACTTGTCGACGACATCCGGCTGTACCGGTCGGCGCCTCAGGTTGTGGCTGCATCGGAGGAGGTCTGGATCGAGGCAGAGGCGGCCGCTTCGATTAGCACGCCCATGCAGGTTTA
>LJTR01000039.1 GCA_001303465.1 Phycisphaerae bacterium SG8_4 | reverse complement strand
GCGTGCAAGAACCTATACCTACCAGATACGGAGCATCCTTATTGGAGAGCGATTTGCCTCTTTGTTTGTCACCCTCATCGGCGCCGGAGGCCTGCTCTTGGCCAGTGTGGGGCTCTACGGCATTGTCAGCTATATGGGACGCCTGCGCACCAGCGAAATTGGTATTCATTGTGGTGGGATTGTCAGTGGGGCTGTTTGTGGCTGTGCCCTTTGGCATCCTTCTATCCAAGATAACGCCCTTTGGACTGGCGGTATTTGACCCAGTGACCTTCATCCTAGTCACATTGACATTGTTCTTGACCGCAATCCTGGCCTGCATGGTACCGGCCTTGCGAGCAGCCAGGACGGATCCCATGGAGGCGTTGCGGTATGAATAAGAATAGATCACAGATCGCAGATCACGGATCACAGTTTGTTGAGAAGGCCTTTGGCCTTGGCTTTTTCAGCTGCGATCTGCGATCTGTGAACTGGAGTCAAAAATGAGTACGCTCATCAACGATCTCAGGTACGCCATTCGCATGCTGGCCAAGAGGCCCGCCTTCACGGCTCTCGTTGTTCTGGTCCTGGCACTTGGGATCGGGGCCAATACGGCCCTGTTCAGCGTATTCAAGACGGTGGTCCTCAGTCCGCTTCCCTTTCCCCAGCCAGAACGACTCATGTTTGTCAACAGTACCGTGAAGGGACTGGAAAACATGATTGCAGGCCCTGATTATGTTGACTGGCGCGAACAGAATCAGGTGTTCTCTGCACTTTGTGCCGTTCAACTCAACCAGAGATATACGCTCACCGGGACCGGCAGCCCATGCGTAGTGACAGGGTGGGCAGTAACGAACGACTTTCACCAGGTCCTGGGGGTTCAGCCGTTCCTGGGCAGGTGGTTCCTGCCTGAAGACGCCGCCCAGGGAAAGGCCAGGGTGGCCATTCTGGGGCATCGCTTCTGGAAGAGTTCTTTTGGAGGCGATACAAGTTGCCTGGGCACCCAGATTGTCCTGGACGGCGAACCGTTCACCGTGGTTGGTATTGCACCGGTCAATCTGGGCTTTCTTGAAGCCATGACCCAGGTCTTTGTCCCGATGCAGCAGGATCAATTGAACGGGCATCGCGACAGTCATTTCCTGTTTGCCATCGGCCGCTTAAGACCGGGTGTCAGCCTCCAGCAAGCGCGTGCGGACTTGACGGTCATCGCCGAACGCCAGGCAGCGGAGTACCCCGACACCAATAGATACAAAGGCGCGAGTGTCGTCCCCCTCCACGATGTTTTGGTTCGTGAAGTGCGTACTGTATTCGGCATTTCCTACGGAGCGGCCCTGATCGTGCTCCTGATCGCCTGTGTCAATGTGGCAAACCTGCTACTGGTCAAATCCATTGCACGAAGCAGAGAGATCGCTGTTCGCTGTGCCCTGGGGGCCGGACGCCTGCGTATCGTGCGTTTGGTTCTCACGGAAAGCCTCCTGCTGGCCTTGGCAGGCGGGGTTGTCGGGCTTATCCTGGCCTTCGGCGCACTGGATCTCTTGGCGTATCTGCTTCCCAGGATCGGCAATCAAGGCACACCGCTCTTCGATGAATTCAAGCTGGATACTGCTGTGCTGGGCTTCACCTTCTGCATTGCCCTGTCCAGCGGCGTGCTGTTTGGGATGATGCCGGCCTGGCATGCCTCCAAATTCAACCTCAATGAAATGCTGAAGACAGGCCGACGCACTACGACACAGAATGCTTCTCATCACCGGACCCTGAACATCCTGGTCAGTTCTGAGGTCGCATTGGCGACCGTACTACTGCTGGGCGCGGGTTTACTTCTCAAGAGCTACACCCATTTGTATCAGGCCCCTCCCGGTTTCAACCCAGATCATGTCACTGCCATGGAACTTGAGCTGCCCCGTCAGACAAAGTATGGAACCCAGGACAACCGCTTGACCTTCTATAAGGAACTGCTCCGGCGCGTGGCTGCGCTGCCAGAGGTGCAATCTGTGGGTGCGGTTAATTACCATCCCCTTAACATCGGTCGGACCTTTAGTTTGGGCTTCTCTATCAAGGGGCAATCCCTTGCTCCGGGGGAAATCATCAGTGCACCGTATCGCAATGTCAATGCCGACTATTTCAGTACCATGGAGATTCCCTTGAAGGACGGCCGGCTCTTTACGGAACACGACAATGGATCAGGCGAACCGGTGCTCATTGTAAACGAGGCCTTCTGCCGGCAGTTCTTTCCCCAAGCCGATCCGATTGGCCAGCAAGTGCAAGTCTTCTATTGCGGCCCGACCTATCGAAGAATTGTTGGTGTCGTAGGCAATGTCAGGACCCGCAGCATCGATCTGAACCAGGTCGAATACCCGCCCATGATGTATGAACCCATCGACCAGACCTGCCAGCATTCACTGACTATGATGGTGCGCACGCACGGCGATCCTACTTCCCTGACCCGTGCACTGCAACAGACGGTATGGTCGCTCGACCGGGATCTGCCCATTTTCCAAATACAAACGCTTGGCCAGACACTCGGGGACACCATGGCCATCCCGAGGTTCTGCATGATGCTGCTCTTGCTGGTGGCTGCCGTGGCCCTGGGCCTGGCCATGATGGGGATCTATGGGGTGATCGCCTATGCCCTGGGCGAGCGCAGGCATGAGATCGGCATTCGCATGGTCTTTGGTGCGGGTATGAGTGACATCCTGCGCCTGGCCATGCAGCGTGTGTGCTTACTCATTAGTATTGGCGTTGTCACCGGCCTGCTGATGGCCCTGGCCCTGGGCCGGGTCGTGCAGGACCTGCTCTACCAGACGGACAAGGCCGACCCGGTAGTATTCGGTATGAGCATCCTGTTCTTGACCGGTGCAGGTCTGTTGGCATGCTACATCCCCGCCAGGCGTGCCGCCCAGGTCGATCCGATGGAGGCGTTGCGGTGTGAATAAGAAGAGATCGCAGATCGCAGGTGCCAGATCACAGCCAACAGATCACAGATCGCAGATCGCGGATCACAGTTTGTTGAGAAGGCCTTTGGCCTTGGCTTTTTCAGCTGCGATCTTTGAACTGTCACCTACGGGCTGTGATCCGCGATCTGCGATCTGTGAACTAAAAAAGGAGTCACTCCATGACGACTGTTTTAAATGACCTCAAATACTCGGTTCGCCAACTGTTTAGACATCCGCTGATCACTTGTATTGCCGTGGTGACCCTGGCATTGGGTATGGCCGGCAATACCGTGATCTTCAGCTTTATTAATGGTTTTTTTCTTCGTCCCATGCCATTTTATGAGCCGGGTCGTTTGGTGGACATCGACCAAACCGCTCCCCACTGGAATGTGGAGTATACCAGCAATTCCTATGGAGACTTTCACGCGTGGCGTCAACAGAACCAGTCTTTCACCGGTATGACCGTATGGAGAACTGACGGCTTCAACCTGCGACATGGTGAGCTCATTGAACGGATCACGGGTACGCGTGTCACGCATGACGTGTTTTCGGTTTTTGGCTTCGATCTCGCATTGGGACGATCCTTTACCCAGGCAGAGGACCGTCCTGGGGGCCAGCGCGTGGTAGTGCTTACGCATGGCTTGTGGCAACGTGTATTCGGTGGGCAAGACGTCATAGGTAAGGTTGTGCAACTCAACCGAGAACCTTATACGATCATTGGGGTGCTGGCTGCCAACCATGTGGATTTGTTTGAGGGCGATTTGTGGATGCCTCTGGCAGGAAATCCCGAGATCCGAGAGAATTACAATTTGCGGGGCGCGGCGAGACTCAAGCCCGGTGTGACACTGGCCATGGCCCGGCAGGATCTAGACCGAATTCATCGGGGATTGATCCAAGCCAAACTCGCCAATGAGAATACCTCGCCGCGGCTGACACCTCTGACTGAACGCTATTTCGGTAAGATCAAGCCGGTGCTGGCCATTTTGATGGGTGCTGTGGCCGTGGTTTTGTTGATTGCCTGTGGTAATGTGGCGGCCTTGATGTTGGCCCGTGGTCTGGCCCGTTGGCGAGAATTGGGGATTCGCCTGTCCTTAGGTGCCACGCCTGGGCGCATTGTACGGTTGATCAGTACGGAAAGCCTGCTTCTGTCCAGCCTGGCCGGCTTGCTGAGCCTGTGGCTGAGCCACTGGGGGCTGAAGGTCCTGCTGAATTCCCTTGCAGAACGTCCGCCTCAATGGATCCCATTTAGTTTCGATATACGGACCTGGATCTTCGCCGGCCTCATGGTCTTGCTGGCCGCTGCCTTTGGAGCAGTTCCCACTTGTTTGGCCGTTCTTGGGGGACATGGGCGCGCGTCTCTGAACATGTCAGGACGGCACGCCACCGCGGCCCCCAAGAAACGACGCAGCCTGCATCTTTTGGTGGTTGCGGAGATGGCCCTAACCCTTGTGCTTTTGGTCCAAACCTGTCTGTTGGTCACGGCCTTTCGTCATCTGCAGAAACAGAACCCTGGTTTCAGGTCGGACCAGGTGTTGACGTATGTGATCGGCTTGCCCGAATCTCAATACCCGACCGGTGATGCCAGGCTGGCCTTTTTTCAAGATCACCTGGAACAGATTCGCGGTTTACCCGGCGTGATCCAGGCAAGTGCCGTGGATGCCACACCCTTGGGAGGGCATAGGGGCATTTTCTTCGACATCGAGAATGCGCCCGCGCGCAAGGCGGATGAGCAGGACCCCATCGTGTTGCAGCGAGTTGCATTCCCAGGGTATTTTGAAGCCATGGGCATTCAGTGCCTGGCGGGTCGATCCTTCAACGAACAGGATGGTATCAACGAGGGATCACTTGCGGTTATGGTCAACCAGACCTTTGCCCGTCGTTTTTGGCCCAATGATAATCCCGTGGGTAAGCGCATTCGTCGACGACACGGAGATCAAACACCCTGGATGACGGTCGTAGGCTTGACGCGCGACACCAAACACTACGGTCTGGAAAGCCCCATGATCCCGGGCGTGTTTGTACCGTATGCGCAGGTAAGGCGGGAACATATGACCCTGGTCGTTCACACTGAAAGTGATCCGTTGGCATTGATTTCGTCCATTCGTCAGATCGTCAGACGCAGTGATTCGCATCTCCCCATTTATTCTATTCAAACCATGGAGGACAAACTGCATATGTCTCTGCAGCTCAGGCAGCTGTATTCGAGCTTGATCGGTGTTTTCGCCGGTGTGGCCCTGGTTATGGCCATGGGCGGTCTGTACGGCGTGTTTTCCTATGTCACGAATGGTCGCGTACGAGAGATGGGCGTTCGCATCGCCATCGGCGCTCGGCCCCAGGCGGTACTGTGGCTAATACTCAGGCAGGCGCTTCGTCTCATTGCAGTAGGCATTGTGGCCGGCCTGATCGGAGCGGCCGTGGTGGTGACACTCATGAGGAGCCTGCTGTTGGGCATCCATATAGCGGACGTCATGATCTTGATTGCGGTGCCTGTGGTCCTAGTTGTCACAGCCCTGCTGGCCTGCTGGGTTCCGGCCCGGCGTGCGGCCCGCGTCAATCCGATGGAAGCGTTACGATGTGAATGAGAAAAGATCACAGATCGCAGTTTTGGTTAGATCACAGATCGCAGATAACAGATCACAGTCTGTTGACAAGGCCTTTGGCCTTGACTGTTTCTACTGCGATCTGCGATCTGCGATCCGTGATCTAAAAGAAGGAGTCATAGCATGACGACTGTTTTATGTGACATCAAATATGGCCTGCGCCAACTGAGAAAGAAACCTGTCTTTACTGTGGTGGCGATACTGACGCTGGCCCTTGGCTTGACGATCAATGGGGCGGTCTTTTCTTTTCTGAGCGAGTTCTTCCTGCGACCCCTACCTGCGGCCAAACCGGATGAGCTGGTGGTCATTGCCCAGAAGGCGCCGCAGTTTTCACTGGCCGTTTCCTTTTCGTATATGGATTATCTTGACTTTCGCAGGGCGGTCGAGGCAACCGATGCGCAAGACTCCGGTTTAAGCCAGGCCTTTTCCGGCCTGATGGCCTATGGGGAACAGCCCGTACACCTGAGCCGGACCCACCAGGTCACAGAGCGAGCCTGGGTACATGTGGTCAGTGACAATTACTTTTCCGTATTGGGCGTGCAGCCCCTACACGGTCGTCTGTTTCTACCACAGGCCGGGCAAGCCGAAGACCCGACACCCGTCATTGTCCTAACCCACAATGCGTGGCAACAACGCTTTGATGCTGATCCGGGGATCATCGGGCAATCGATCAAGGTAAATGGTCTGCCGGTAACGGTGATCGGCGTCACTCAACCCGGCTTCTATGGCGCAGCCTACGGCACGGCACTGAGCGGTTTTTTGCCGGCATCTGCCGTAGAGACGTTAATGCCGGCCCAAAAGCGCATGGTAACGTCGCGCGGCAGTAACGCCTTCTTCATGATGGGACGATTGCGTCCGGGTATTGGCCTGGACCAGGCCCGGGCGGCCGTGGATGTGTTCATGGCCCATTTAATACCGGACAACAGCTTCATCGAAGACGTCAAGGCCGTGGTCATGCGCGAACGTATGAGTCGGCCGTCACCCCATGTGGCCCACTTCAGTCCTCTCATTATCTCTGCCCTAATGGGGTTGGCCTTGCTGGTATTGATTGTGGCCATTGCCAATGTGGCGAATATTCTCTTCGCCCGCATGGAGGACCTCAAACGCGAACTGGCTATTCGCGGGGCCCTGGGTGCCTCGCGTGCCCGTATGTTTCGTCTGCTGTTGGTTGAGACAGTACAGTTGGCCCTCGGGGCCGGCACTGTTGGTACGATTGCCGCCTACGCACTAATCCCTCACCTGCAGGCCCTCGCCCCCGCGCCGGAGGGGGTCATGGCCCCGGCTGCCGAGACGGGCCTGGATTGGCGTTTGTTTGTGTTTACCTTTATCGCCTCCGTGGTCACCGGTGTCCTGACCGGTCTGCTCCCGGCCCTAAAGGCCACAGATCTTAATATTGCACCGATCCTCAAAGAAGGGTCCCGTTCCATGGCCGGGACAAGCCATCTGTGGCGGAGCATCATGGTCGTGGGCCAAGTGGCCCTATCCTGTGTTGTCTTGATCTGCGCAGGCCTGGCTGTACGCAGCCTGCATAGGCTGTCGCAGGTGCCCTTGGGCTTTCGTCCGGAGAATCTATATCTGGCCTCATTCGATCTGGAGCTGCAGCGCTATTCCGAAGACCAGGGGCGTCTGTTCCAGAGGCAATTGCTGGAAAGGGTCCGCACCCTGCCCGGTGTGTCATCGGTCAGTCTGAGCGATTACGTCCCGTTGGAAGCAAGGGTGCGTATGCGCAGTGACATCCGGGCTGAGGGCCAACCCGATACGGACAATGAAAGATTCCGGATCATGCCCTGCATTGGGGTACACGATGATTACTTCGAAACCACAGGCTTATCCATTGTTCAGGGCCGAACGTTTGCACCCCGGGACAACGCCTCAGGGGGGGCCGTCGCCATTATCAATCCCCTCCTCGCCGAGCACCTCTGGCCTGATGAGAATCCCATTGGCCGGCGTCTCATGATAGGGGAGCAGGCCCATGAGGTCATCGGGATCACTGGCCGGTGCCGGTATTTCTCCATCAGCGGTGCGCCCCGTCCCCTGGTCTTCGTGTCGCTGAGCCAACATCATCGCAGCCAGCTCACCCTGTTGGCCCGTACCCAAGGGCCTCCTCTGAGTCTGGGCTCAAGCATCGAACAAATTGTCAGGCAACTGGATCCCGATCTGCCTATCTACCATGTGCGCACCATGCAACAGCAGATGGCGCGCAGCCCCATGGGCTTTATGCCCATGCGCACCGGTGCCACCATTGCCGGCGCTCAAGGCATCCTGGCCGCGCTTCTGGCCGCCCTGGGGATTGCCGGTTTGGTTTCCTTTGCCGTTGTCCAACGCACCCGTGAGATTGGCATCCGTATGGCTCTGGGTGCAAAGACCGGCAATGTGATTCGCTTAGTCACCGCTCAGAGCCTGCGTCTGACCGGTATCGGTCTGGTATTGGGCCTGCTCATGGCCTTTGGTGTCACGCGGGTCCTGAGTGGACTTTTGTATAACGTCAGTGCCACTGACCCGGTGGTGTTTCTGTCAGTCACATGCGTCATTTTCGTTAGTGCCTTACTGGCTTGTTGGATCCCAGCCCGTAGGGCGGCCAGAATCGATCCGATGGAGGCGTTGCGGTACGAATAATACAAGATCACAGATCGCAGTTGTCAGATCACAGTTTGTTGAAAAGGCCTTCAGCCTTGGCTCTTTTTACTGCGATTCGCGATCTGTGATCCGTGATCTGCGATCTGTGAACTGGAGTCAACAATGAGTACTTTTCAAAACGACCTACGATATGCATTTCGAATGCTGCGCAAGCATGCCTTTGTCAACAGCCTGGCAATTCTAGCACTGGCTGTGGGAATCGGCGCCAACAGTTCTTTGTTTTCTATGATTCACGGGGTTCTATTAAGTCCTTTGCCTTTTCCAGAACCGGATCGGATCATGGTGGTCCAATGCGAAATTCGGGATCTTGAGACCCAGGCTTCCGGGCCGGATTACCTGGACTGGAAGGAACAGAACGGCGTTTTTTCGGATCTGGTTGCCGTTGACACGGACCGCACGTTCAACTTAAGCGGTACCGGCGAACCGATCGCCATCCAGGGTTGGCGGGTCACCACGAATTTTTATGATCTGCTGGGCGCTGAGCCATCGCTGGGGAGACCTTTTCTGCCGGAAGAGTCGACTGCCGGAAATCATCGCGTGGTTATCCTGAGCCATCAGCTTTGGGAAAGTCAATTCAATGCCGATCCGGAATTGATCGGAGAACAGATTATCCTGGACGAAGAACCTCATACGGTCATTGGTATCGCGGCCCAAAACCTGGGGTTCATTGAAGACATGGCAGAACTCATGGTGCCGATTACCGATGAGCAACTGACGCGTCATCGTAGCCATCAATACCTTACTGTTCTGGGGCGGTTAAAGCCCACCGTCACTATGGCACAGGCTCAAGTGGAAATAGAGAGCATCAGTCAACGCCTGGCCCAGGCATACGTCAACACGAATAAAGACAAAATTGCCCGACTGAGGCCACTGCCCGAGTTGGTGGTTGAGAATGTCAGATGGGTGCTAGTGGTGCTTTATGGGGCAGTTTGTTTTGTTTTGCTCATTGCCTGTGTCAACGTGGCCAATCTCTTATTGGCCCAAGCCGGGACCCGGAGAAAAGAGATTTCCATGCGTTGTGTGCTGGGGGCGCGGCGTATCGATATCATCCGACAAGTATTGACTGAAAGTATCGTATTGGCGCTGTTGGGCGGATTGCTGGGCACGCTCTTCGCAGTTTGGGGCCTGGACGGGCTGGTCTTTTTGCTGCCTGGTCGTCAGAACTTTGGTTCATTGTTCGAATTAATCTCTATCGACACGACAGTTCTTGGTTTTACCCTGCTATTGTCGCTGGTAACAGGACTCATATTTGGTTTGGCGCCGGCGTGGCAGGCCAGCAGGGCGGATTTCAACGAAGCTCTCAAAGAGGGCGGTAGCAATGTAAGCAGCAGCATTTCCCGTCATCGGATTCTGAATTCACTGGTCGTTTCGGAACTGGCTTTGGCGATGATTCTGCTGACCGGAGCAGGTCTGTTGCTTCGCAGTGTGAACCGGATGCAAAAAGCTGATCCGGGTTTTAATGCTGATAATCTGATTACGGTCGAATTGGAACTGCCGCCTCAGGCTCGATATCAATATCGACAACAACGGGCGATATTTTTTGACAGAGTAAGAGACACCATCAAGACTTTGCCATCGGTCGAGTCGGTGGCGTTGGTCAATCATAATCCTCTGACGGGAGGGCACCAGAATGGATTCAGTATCCAGTCGAAGCCGATGCCGCCCGGGGTGTATCAGTACGCATGTCATCGGCAAGTGAGTCATGAGTATTTCACGACGATGGGTATTCCGTTGCTTTTGGGGCGGGATTTTACTGTCCAGGACAATACAGTTGGCCCGGCCGTCATAATGGTGAATCAGTCATTTGTGGACAAATATTTACCAGATGAAGATCCGATCGGACAACGAGTGCGGACTACCGGGCCGGACTTTATGGAGATCGTTGGGGTGGTTGGTGATGTCAGATCGGCCGGGCAGGGATTAAATGTGGTAGGCCATCCCGCTAAGATGTACGAACTCGTATCGCGTTACAATACACATACTATGAAAGTGATGGTCCGGACGCGGGGTGACGCCGAGGCCTTGTATCAGGCGATTCGTGAAGAGATTTGGAAGATTGATCCGCAACAGCCGATTGCTCGAATCACCTCAAACGATCAAGTGCTCAGGGATTCTCTATCTGTTCAACGCTTTTGCGCCTTGCTGTTATCTATAATGGCCTCTGTGGCTCTGCTTCTGGCGATGATCGGTGTCTATGGAGTGACGGCATATTCGGTGAACCAGAGAACCCAAGAGATTGGCATCCGGGTGGCGCTCGGGGCCGATATAAACAACATTGTCAAGATGGTGGTCAAGAAGGGATTGACACTCTGTTTTGTTGGGACAGGTGTGGGGCTGGTAGGATCGATAATGATGAGCCGGTTTCTGTCTGCGTTGCTCTACGAGATTAGTTATGCGGATCCTTTGACTCTGATCATGGTCTCGCTGGTGTTGATTGGAGTGAACTTTTGCGCGTGTTACCTGCCGGCGCGAAGGGCCGCTCAGATCGATCCGATGGTTATTCTGCGTTACGAATAAGAAGAGATCACAGATCGCAGATCGCAGATCACGGATCATAGTTGGGCAGGGTCTGTTCGGTCCTGCGATCTGCGATCCGTGATCTGTGAACTAACAACGGCGATCTGTGAACTGGAGTCAAAAATGAGTAGGAGCTGATCATGCATACAATTCTGCAGGATATCAGGTATGGGCTGCGGATGCTGACGAAGAATCCAGGATTTACTTTTATTGCGATTGTCACCTTGACGCTGGCGATCGGGGCGAATTCGGCGGTTTACAGCGTATTTCACGCGCTTAAGTCGATTCCTTATCGGCTTGAGAATCCGGAGAAACTGGTACTGCTTTGGCGGCAAACCGAACGCCATGAACGCGCCTCTGTCAGTGCCCCGGACTTTTTTGACTGGCGGGACCAGGCGAGGTCCTTTTCCGATATGGGGATTTATTGCTCGGACAGGGGCTTGATCGGTGGAGAAGGTGAGCCAGAGCAAGCGCGGATCCTGTACGCCAGCGCCAATCTGATGCCGATGATGGGGATCAAGGCGCAATTGGGTCGTTTTCACACGGCCCAGGAAGATGCGGTAGGGGCCGATCGGGTGTTGGTGATTTCGAACGAACTTTGGCAGAGTCGCTACGCCAGCGACACGGGCGTACTGGGCCGCGTTGTCAGGTTCAACGATATCCCTTATACGATCATTGGCGTTCTGCCCGAGCAGATCAGCTTTGAACAGTTTTGGCCGGAGGTAGGTCTGGTCTCGCCGATGGTCATCGAGCCGGAGGACCTGAGGAGGGATCATTGTCGGTACTCTGCAATGGGGCGACTCAAGCCGGGAGTTACTTTGGCGCAGGCCCAGGCGGAGATGAACACAATAGCGCTGCAATTGGCAGAGGCATATCCGGAGACGAACGCTGATGCGGGGGTGCAGATACAGTCCATGATGGATGTGTTGATCGATGACGATGTATGGCACATAGAGATACTTGCGTTGTCGGCCGTGGGACTGGTGCTGTTGATCGCCTGTGTAAATTTGGCAAGCCTGTTGTTGGCCAAGGCGACGGCACGGACTAAAGAATTTGCGGTGCGGGCGACGATGGGGGCGAGTCGCGGTCGTATCGTGCGTCAAATACTCATAGAGAGTCTTTGGCTGGCGTTGCCAGGCGGGGTTTTGGGATTACTGTTGGCCAGCTGGGCCGTGGGGATGTACATGCAGTCAAGTCATGTGCCGTTTCTGGTCATGGAGGAAGAAGTGGGATTGAGTCTGCCGTTAGTGGTTTATACGTTATTGATATCAGTTCTGGCGGCGTTTGCTTTCGGTTTGCTGCCGGCGCTGAGGACGACAAAGATATCTCTCTCCGAGGAACTCAAAGAAGGGACAGTCGCCGCCAGCGCCGGGCGGTCGCAGAGTCGGCTAAGACACGGGTTGATCGTAGGGCAACTCGCGATCGCGATGCCGCTGTTGGTTGTTTGCGGGATGATTGCCAAGCATCTTGTGGGCCTTGAGATGATCGATCTGGGCTACAGAACACAAGGCTTGATCAGCATGGAGGTTCGTTTGCCGGAATTTCGCTACGAAAACCCGCAACAATGGCAGGAGTTTTATCGCCGGGCCATTGAGGCGGTCAATGCATTGCCCGGGATTGAAAGTGCCGGCGGCGGATTCCAGTTGCCGGTTTATCATTTCTGGGGATCTCGGGCACCTGTTGCTATTGAAGGTCGTTTTGCTGAAAACAAAGACTTCCAGGTTAACTGGATCTATCGGGTTGTCACCTCGGACTTCTTTCAGACCTTGGAAGTACCTTTGATAAGAGGACGGTATTTTACTGGTGCCGATCACAGCGAAGCCCAGCGCGTGGCCGTGATCAATCAACGATTGGCTCAGCAGTATTGGCCTGATGAAGATCCGTTGGGCAAGCTTGTGACGCTGGATCCGAAGGCGGCCCGGATAGAGTGGGTGACAATAGTGGGGGTGGTGGGCGATACCGGCCGACATGTTTTTGGCGGGCCGCCACCGGGATTGTTGTACCTGCCCTTGGAACAGAGGCCGGTTTCGAATCTGCGGATCATTGCCCGAGCACAGGGAGATCCCAAGGACATGATCGGATCTTTTCGCAGTGCGATCCATGGCGTCGATCCTGTGGTGCCGGTCTCCGATTTTCACACAGTGGATGATTTGATTCGCTACTGGCTGCGTGATGATCGTATGAGTGCGTGGTTTTTCGGGGCCCTGGCGTTTCTGGCCCTGTTTTTGGCCAGCATCGGCTTATACGGCGTGATGAGCCATTCCGTGGTTCAGCGGACCCACGAAATCGGGATTCGGGTGGCCATGGGCGCCATTCGAAAAGACATCATGCAGTTGGTAATAAAGCGCTGCTTGAGACTTTGTGTCATGGGCATTGCTATCGGACTTGTCTTGTCTCTGCCGCTGGGTTTTATCGTGAAGTCATCTCTGTACGAGGTCGGCTCAGTCGATCCGGTGGCTTATGTGGGCGTAATCGCCTTGTTCCTATTGGTGGCCTTGCTGGCTGGCTTTTTCCCTGCCCGAAGGGCAACCCGGATCGATCCCATAGAGGCGTTGCGGTATGAGTGAGGAAAGATCACAGATCGCAGATAACAGATCACAGTTTTGATTAGATCACGGATCGCAGTTGTCAGATCACAGTTTGTTGAGAAGGCCTTTGGCCTTGACTGTTTCTCGCTGCGATCCGCGATCTGTGAACTGTGATCTAAGCCAAGCCTGACTACCGGCTACCCGAGTTATCAATGAACACTTTCTTTCAAGCCATAGAGTCTGTCTGAGTTTGCATTTCGTGTGTCCGATTTCGGGCGCAGTGCATTCAAAACCGGACACCTGCTCCACTTTGAGAGCATAAATCTCTCTGCATAAAACCCATTTTCAAGCCGGTAGATGAACATTCCAAATAGATGCGCAGTTGGCACGGCAGTTGCAATTCAGACCAATTATGAGTATGGCCAGAAATACGCTCGATTTGAACGTTATCCTATCCTCTATTTGGAGCAGGGTCTCTAACGTGACTATTGTGCAGTGAATGACAATGAATTCGCTTTTCTCAAGGCACCAGCTAATGAATGGGTTTCTTATGCACAGACTAACGCATCACCTTTGTGGAACTGAGATGGCTACGGGCAAGAAAAGACGGCACGGCTGGATATTGTCAGTGTCGATCATCATGGGACTGGTCGGTTGTTCGGCTTCCGATCTGAAGGAGAATCCGCGCATAGATGCGCTTACCGGGCAATTGGACAAGATCGATACGGTCAGGCTAAAAGAGCACTCGCGCAGTGATCCGGTGACAGTGGCCGAGGCCACGGCCGAACTTGTGGAGGACATCAATGAACCCAACGATGCGGCCTCTGCTGTTGAACTGACACTGGCGGAGGTGCGGGCCGCGGCCTTGACCAATAATCTGGACCTCAAGATAGAGCTGGTTGAGCCTGCCATTGCCCAGCAGAATCTGGATGTAGAACGAGCCAAATTCGAAGCGGTCATGGACGCAAGCATAGAGCACCGTCGAGCCAGTGACACGGACAGCACCTCTCGAAGGAATTCCTACGATGTAGGGCTTAGCCAGCCTCTGGCCACCGGCGGTGCGCTGAGTGTGGGTCTGCCCTTTGGCGATGGTCGCAGCTCGGATGCCGACTGGCTCAGCGATGCCGCAGTGAGTGTTTCCTATATCCAGTCGCTTCTTCGCGGGGCCGGCACGAGTATTAACACCCACTCCATTCGCATTGCCGGTTATCAGAAGCATGCCGTGGATGCCTATACCAAGCTGTCGGCCATTGGCATCCTGGCCCGGGCCGATATCGCCTACTGGGGTTTGTACGCCGCCCAACGCGACCTGGAGGTACGGCGCGAGCAATACAAGCTGGCCCAGGATCAACTGCATCACGCCGAGCGCAAGGTGGCGTCAGGTTCGGCGGCCAAGATTGAGATCGTGCGTGCCGAGGCCGGCCTGGCCAGTCGCCTGGAGGCGGTTATTAACAGCGAAACTGTGGTCCAGAGCCGTGAACGTGAGCTACGCAGAATCATGAACCGCGACGACATGCCCCTGAACAACCACATTCAAATCATCCCCGTGTCCGAACCGGATCCCCGGGGTCTGGACCTGGATGCCGAGCAGCTGGTCGATCAGGCGCTCACCAACCGCATGGACATGGTGGCCCAGGAACTCTACCTGGCGGCCGATGAGCTGGACATAGAATTGGCGCGAAATGCCACGCTGCCGGACCTGGCCCTGCAAGGCAGCTATTACGGAGGAGCTCAATCCAGTCAGCTGGGCCATGCCTTTGGAGACCTGGGGCATGTGACCTCCGACGAGTACACTGTCGGATTGAGCGCTCTTATTCCAATCGGTAATCGAGCGGCTAAGGCGCGCCTGCAGCGCGCGCGCCTGCAGCAGTTGCAGGATCGGCTGAACCGTGAACGACTGGAGCAGACCATACGGCAACAGGTTTACGACGCAGTGGACGACCTGAAGAGGAACTGGCGGCGCATTCTGGCTGCTGAGCAGGGCGTGGCGGCGGCCTATCGCGACTATAGGGTCGAGCAGTCCCAGTTCCAACTCGGCCTGAGTACCAGCACAGACGTGCTGTACTCAGCCACGGGTCTGGCCAATGCCCAACTCAGCAGGATATATGCCTTTGCTGAATACGAAATCGCCCAGGTCAACTTGGCCCGTGCCACAGGCACTCTGCTTGGTTATGGTCAAATTCTGCTGGACTCTGTGAACATGGATGAAGATTGAGCTCTTGTCTGTTCCACGGTACCGTGCTGCCTGGAGGTTCCCGATCGAATATATATCAAGCTGTGTTGACGGCATCCTAGCACGAATTTCGCACAGCGCTCAGGCTGCAATTGCGCACCTGGTCAAGGCCAACTGCCTGGACCGCGGCGTGCGGCGCTCGCCGCGCTAATACCATCTCGGCTACTCCGCAGGGCAAAGCAAAGTGAGCTGACAAAGACAAACAACACAGTGTATTTAGTGTTCATCACAGATGTTCCCTTTGGATTGCTACTCTCTCGAGCTGACGACTCAACACGGCCTTCTCAAAACATCTGCTGCAGCACGCCGACTTCAATATGACTGGGATTTTTTTGGGATCGATACACACGATTGGTGACCTTGATGAAATCGTCCGCGGCCGCCTCAAAGATATTC
>LJTR01000038.1 GCA_001303465.1 Phycisphaerae bacterium SG8_4 | reverse complement strand
CAGACGGAGCTCACCCTCACCTATGGCCTGGGCACCGGAAGCGGTCCGGTCGGTCTGGAGGTCATCTGGCCCGACGGCGTCAGCCAAGAGGTTCAGGGAATTAGCGTAGATCAAGAAATCACGATTCGTCGTCGCTAACCGCCTTCCCGATCTACGAGCATGATATTCTTGCCCGCCAATTTTCATTCTGTCCGTAGATGAGGCCAACAAAAGTCGTGTGCTTACTGCAGCCAGCTGTCAATGCCGCAAAGCGCTACTGCTCAATGTTGCGAAGAGCGGTGATACTGCTTGTACTTTTCATTTTGTCCGGTGAGGCGATGGGCCAGATTTTCGAAGATGCTACTGAAGCTACCGGACTTGTTTTCGAGCACTTCAATGGTATGAGTGGTCAACTCTACTTCCCCGAATCCCTTGGCGGCGGCGTGGGGCTGTTCGATTTCGATAGCGATGGTGATCTGGATGTGTACTTCGGGCAGGGACACATGCTGGGGGAGTTCCCTGTTTCCGAAGCAACCTTTCCACCAAAATATCCTATCCCGATGACAGACCGGCTTTTTCGCAATGACCTAGAGACAGGCGAGCTTCGATTCACCGACGTCACCGAGTCAGCAGGCATAAAAGCGCCTGGATACGCGATGGGCGTCGCTGCGGCTGATTATGATAATGACGGTCACGTGGATATTTACGTCACGAATTACAAGGTCAACCAGCTCTGGCGCAACAAAGGCGACGGCACTTTCGAGGACGCCACAACGAAGGCAGGTCTAGCCGAACCACGATGGGGCGTGAGTGCCGCCTGGCTAGATTATGACAGGGACGGCTGGCTCGATTTGTTTGTGGGCAACTACTTCAAACATAGCATTGAAACGGACCGGCGCGTGTGCCGTTTGGCCACGCGTGAGAAAGACTACTGTGGCCCTCTGAAGGGGGCGGGTGATGTCGATTCACTCTTCCGCAACCGGGGTGACGGCACTTTCGAGGACGTGAGTGAAATTGCCGGCATCCGCAAAGCCCGCGGGGGCGCGTTAGGCGTCGTGACTGCCGATTTCAACGGAGATCGTTGGCCTGACATTTATGTGGCAAACGACGGTGTCTCGAACGCTCTGTGGATAAATAATAGGAAAGGTGGGTTTACTAATGAGGCGCTGCTTGCCGGGGTAGCTGTCAACAGGGATGGTATGGCGGAGGCAAGTATGGGTGTGGATGCCGGAGATTTTGACGGTGACGGCGACGAAGATCTTTTCATGACCCACCTTACCGAAGAAACCAACACTCTATATATCAACGATGGGCAGGGATGGTTCGAAGACCAAACCGTGGCGATGGGGCTAGCGAATCCCAGCTTCAAATACACGGGCTTCGGCACAGCCTGGATCGACTATGACAACGACAGCTGGCTAGACCTCCTGGCTGTCAACGGAGCGGTGAAAAAGATCCAGGCTCTTGTTGAGTCGGGAGACCCCTATCCCATTCATCAGCCGAATCAGCTCTTCAGAAATCTTGGCAATGGCCGATATGAGGAAGTTACCGGGAGAGCTGGAGCGGCGTTCGAGTCTTCCCTCGTGAGTCGGGCAGCCGCCTTCGGGGACCTAGACAATGACGGAGATACGGACGTGATCATTGGGAACAATGCGGGGCCGGCGCAGGTGCTCCTAAATCAGGTCGGATCCTCGTTTGGTTGGGTCGGATTCCGTCTCCTGGTGGCCGATGGTAGCCGTGACGCCTTGGGCGCAAGAGTGGGGCTTGAGAGGAAGCCGACCCTATGGCGCCGGGTCCGAGCGGACGGCAGCTATGCTTCGTCCAATGATACGCGGATCATCTTTGGTCTAGGAGATGGTCCTCCGCGGACTATTGGCCTAAACGTCATCTGGCCGGACGGGTCCGAGCAGCGGATCGACAGCATCGAAGTCGGTCGATATCACGAGATCCGTCAAGAGTAGTGATCATGATCTTTCTCAATTTACACAAACAGAGCCGGGACCAGCATATACGGCGGGAATGAAGACATGATGTCCGCAGACGCTCGCGCCCCCCTGATTCTTTTACTTCTGCTGACTGTCGTTACAGGGCGTGCTGCTGCCCAAGGGATGGCGGATGTTGAGCTCGTGCCCCATCCCGATTTAGATGAACTTAAGCCGGAAGTGCGCGATGCCCTTCGGGGCAGCGCGCGAAGCTCCAAGGGAGTAACCTCGGGGTGGCTTACGGCCGGATGGGCATCAACTATTTAGCGCACCAGCAGCAGGAGGCAGCGGGTGCTTGTTTTCGCAATGCCAACTCCCTTGATCCTAAGAATCCAAGATGGCCCTATTTGCTAGCCGTCCATTATGAGGAGACGGGCTTCTTGGATAATTCCGTGGAGAGTTATCGTGCGGCTCTCCAACTCGATCCGGCTTATCTTCCCGGCTACATACGGCTGGGGAGGGTATTCATGGAACTGAACCGATTTGATGAGGCTGAGGCCGCTTTCATGGTTGTAGTTCGCGCCGATGAAAACAATGCGGCTGCGCTCACAGGATTGGGTCGTGTTGCTTTCCAGAGACAGCAATACAAAGAGGCCATCAACTATTTTGAGAAGGCTATGAGCATCGAACCCGAGGCAGACGTGCTCCACTACCGCCTGGGCATGGCATACCGCGCACTGGGAGAGGCCGAGAGGGCCAGGGAGGAGTTGGCCCAGGCCGGCGAGAGGCGACCCGTGATCGTGGATCCTCTTCTAGGTATTGTCCATAGCCATATTCGCGGAGCCCAACATTATTTGCGGCGAGCCGCCGCTGCCGAAAGTGAGGGTGACCTCCAGGCAGCTATCGGTTTCTACAAGGTTGCCGTCAGCGTGGCGCCCTTCGATATCAATGCATTATTAAGGCTCGGACAACTGCAAGCTTTCTCCGCTGAGCCGGAGCAGGCATTGGAGAGCTTCTCCCGAGTGCTGGGTCTAGAACCAGGGAACGCGATCGCCAATTATTTCTTCGGTACGTTGCTGGAACAGAGAGGAGAGGATGCAGAGGCTCGAAACTACTACGAAAGAGCCCTGGAAACCGAGCCCGGGCTCTTAGAGCCTCGTTTCCAACTGGCCAACTCCCTTATGCGGGCTGGCGAGTATCAAGATGCTGCGGGTAATTATGCGCAAATTGCCCAGTCGCAGCAGGAGAATGCCGAACTGATCTATCGGCTGGGGATGGCTTGGCTCGCGGCTGGGCAGTGTGAGGATGCCGTTCCGGTGCTCTTGGCAGCTTACCGACTCGCACAGAGGAGCCCGCGAGTGACAACGGCTGCGACTCGGGCTCTGTCCACCTGCAGTAACGTTACCGACGACCAGAAGAAACAGGCTCTGGCTGCGGCGCAGGCGATGTACGCTGAAAATCCCGCCATGGAAACGGCCGAAACGCTCGCCATGGCCGCCGCGGCTAATGGGAAATATCAAGACGCGGTAGACTTTCAGGCGCAGGCAATTTTCGAGGGGCTTAAGCAACATCAGCAGTCACGATTGGAGTGGATGCAGAACGCAATGGCGCACTACCGAAATGGTGAACCTGCGCCCAGGCCGTGGGAAAGCGGGGCGGATGTGTATCAGCCACCGCGAGTTCCGCCGCTGGCTCAGTTCAAGCTCATGGAGGGTGACGATTCGTTGCGCAAGTCGAGCGAAAAGGATTAGTAATGGTATTTAAGACTCAGCAGGAACTGGATGACTACGTGGAGTGGACGAAGCTCGAATTGAAAAGAATGGCGCAACATGTTCGAGACAGTGATCTATTCCAGGAGGAAGCTGTGGGGCATGCGGTTTGGACCCTTCCGCACCGACTCTTTATAGGAAAGGTCTGGCCGAAATCCGCTAGCAGCAAGGCGTACTGGATAATCTCTGGCGTTGACATTCCGACCGATCATATCGAGGCGTCTTTAGCCGAGACTGCCCGCGATGCGGCGAGGCATTTTTGCATGAAATGGCAGTTGCAGAGCGGAAGGCTCTCTGCGCTGGGCCCAGCGGAATCGAACGAACAAACGCGGGATGAGAGCTACTGGGAAGAGATTTCTGTGCGCCTCCGAGCACAAGCCGAGGGGCTTTACGGGCTAGTCGAGCAGGAGCATCTTTGGCGCCGAACCGAGGGTCCGCTCTTGGGCCTAGAGGAGTGAGAATAATCGGCTGTCACTGGATCCGTTTAACCCGAACCCTACGGTTGACGCCCTCGACGGATAGCTGATAACTCCCCATAAAGCCACGTCTGATAGTGATCATAGGGTTGCTCGCCTGCCAGGACATGCGACCGGACTCTATTTGCTGCCAGACCTGTCCATTTTCAAGGCGGAATATCGTGTCTCCTTCCCAGCCGGTGAATTCACCCACGTGCCGGCTCTGAATCTGATTTGGACTTGATCGTTCGTGTTGCTCGGCTCTTTCGCGACCGAAGTCGTCCGCAGCGCTACCTGCGCTGTCCTCCCGGCCACCAGTGTCTTGGGGGGGGCTGTCGGATGCCAGTGTGTCCGAGGCGCTATCGCCCGTATCCGCGGACACAGATGGCGTTGGCCCTGCACCGGCAGCAGAATGGGCTGCGATGGACTGCGATGCTGTGACCTCCTTGGTCGTGTTGATACGATCTGCTTTGGCCGCTTCGGGGGCCGAAGCCCCGCTGGTCGGAGTCCCGGCCTGGGAGCCAAGCTCGATCAGTTCTACCGCGAGGCGGTCATAACAGGACAGGCGCTGCGCGTCGCCTGCAATTTTCGCGCATCTCATAAAATCTGTCGCTGTGGCCGGAGATTCCTGGGCCAAGGCGAGAGGTCCCATCCCCACGATGATGGCTGCGGAGATGAGAATGATTCTACTTACGTGAGCTTCCATCGGAACTCCAACATAAACTTCAAGAAGTTACCAAAGCGGTCAAATAGCCAAATATCCTCCGCTTCCTTTGCCCGAAATAGCGGACGGGCGATAATAATCGATTAGACTCTTGTCGGTCGCGCATAATTCCAGAAATGAACGCTACTACAATTACGATTTCTGATATCTACCGGCTCGGGCAGCAGTGCCAGAGCCAAGGCGATTTGGCAGCCGCCAAGGCCCACTACATCGACGTCATCAGCCGCAATCCGGATCATGCGGATGCGCTGCACTGTCTGGGGAACATCGACGCGCGCGAGGGCCGTCTCGATGATGCCGAGCGACTGATTCGCAAGGCGATTGCGCTCGACCCTATGAAAGCATCTTTCATCAATAGCCTGGGCAACATTCTCAAGGCTCGCGGAGTTCTGGACGAAGCTGCCCGATTGTACGAGCAAGCTGCACGATTGCGGTCCGACCTCCCGGTCGTTCAGTACAATCTTGCTGAGGTGCATCTCAAAGCCCGTCGCTATGACGATGCTTTAGAAGCCTGTTTCAAGGCGCTTGATGCCGATCCGAATTTCGCCGGCGCCTACGACATGATTGGACGGGTGCTAAATAATAAGGGCGAGTTGGCCAAGGCCGTGGATGCCTTCCGGCGAGCCGCCGTTATTCGTCCTGAATTTTGGGAGGCCTACGATCACATGGGCCACGTTTTTCGCGCACAGGGAAAGTTGGCAGAGGCCCGAGATGCATTTGAGCACGCTATCGCGATAGATAAAAACGCTGCGTCTCCCCACCATAATTTGGCGACGGTGCTCATGTTGCAGGGCGATATCCAAGGGGGTATCAAATCATTCGAGAGAGCCAGCGAGCTTAGGCCTCGCCACATTCCGACGTTGCTGAACTTGGGACTCGCGTTACACACCGATGGGCGACTAAATGGTGCGGTTAGGGTCTATAAGAGAGCTATCGAGATTGATCCATCCGATCCAGCACTGTATCTCAATCTCGGGCTTGTTTTTGTGGAGCAGCGAAGAATAGAGCAGGCGGAACGGCGCTTCAACGACGCTTTGAGACTTGATCCTGGTATTGTGCGCGCACATGCTGAGCTCGCAGCGCTTTATGAGGAAAGCAACCGTCTGCAGGATCTGGAGGCGCAGCTTGCTGCCGGTTTGGCCATCGCTCCGGATGATCCACGGTTGAACCTTGAGGCGGCCAAGGCCGATCGACGGGCCGGCCGCATTCGGGAAGGAATAGATCGGCTCAAGCGTTTTCCTCTTGACTCTCTTGAGCCTCGATTAGCGGAGCAGTTTCGATATCAGCTTGGCCACCTGCATGACCGTGCCAATCAGGTTGAAGAAGCGTTCGAGCATTTTTTGGAGGCAAATAGCACTGCAAGCAAATCGGCACGTGCTCAAAAGGCGGAACCGGACGAATTCCTCCGGGTAATCGATCGGCTAACGGATTTCTTCGCGTCTAACGACCCAGCGACCTGGCCGCCAACACCGCCGATGCGGAGGCCTCCGCCAGCTTTTCTATTGGGGTTCCCTCGTTCAGGTACGACCTTGCTCGACGTGGTGCTCGATAGCCATCCCCGAATTACTACAGTGGAGGAGCAGCTGACTGTCCTGCCAGTGATTGAACGCCTGCGGGATTTAGAAGGAGGCTTTCCTGGGTCGCTGGAGACTCTCGGCGATACAGAAATCGACGAACTGCGTGCGCTGTACTATGAGGTTCTGGACCGATTCGCACCACGGGACGACAGTGTAATCGTGGTTGACAAGGCACCGATACGAACGGTTTTCGTTGGTGTTCTGTGGCGTTTGTTCCCCGACGCGAAATTTGTTTTTTGCCAGAGGCATCCTTGCGATGTCGTGCTGTCAAATTTTATGCAGAGTTACACGATCTCAGACGCGTTTGCTCATTTCTTGTCCATGGACGGGACCGTCAATCTTTACGACAAGGTTATGGGGCTATGGAGACTTTATGTTTCTCGACTCCCATTGCAGTGGCGCGCCGTTAGATACGAAGCGCTGGTTGATGATCTGGCGCTAGAGATTCGAGAGACGTTGGATTTCCTAGATGTTCCATGGGATCCCGCGGTATTAGATTACCCGAAGAGAGCAAAGGAACGAGGCACGGTGAACACGAACAGTTATCACCAGGTAATTGAGCCGATCTATGATCGATCGAGAGGCAGGTGGCGTCGGTACAAAAGACAGCTTGAGCCGTACATGTCGATATTGCGGAAGCACATTGCATATTTTGGCTATGAAGACTGACGGTGATATTCATCTTAGCCAGATGATTCGGGTTTACGAAGGTGCGCTGAGCTCGGACACGTGCAAAAGAATTATTGAGCTATTCGAGTCGGACTCGCAGGGCCAGTTTAGGCGTCAACGCCAAAACAGTTGGGTTGAATACATCATTTCCCGGAACAGACTTGAAGCATGGCACCAATACGAAGCCCTGCTCCTTGACAATATGACTCGTTACTTGCGGGATTACTCCGAGGCTATGGAATGTAAGCTCTTTGGGCCTAATGGGGAGCGTGCATTTGAGCACTTGAAACTGAAAAAATACTGCGCGCGCACGAAAAATCCTGATCACTTCCCCAAACATTTTGACGCATTCGATAATAAGACTTGTGTACGAATGGTCGGGTTTCTGTGGTACCTCAACACGGTCGACGTGGGAGGGGAAACCGAGTTTCCAAAACTTGGCCGCAGCATAATTCCAAAGGCCGGTCGTTTGGCAATATTCCCGCCTATGTGGATGTTTGAGCATGTTGGTAGGCCACCCATTTCCAACGACAAGTACGTCGTTACAAGCTATTTGAACTTCCGGGATCTGGAGGATGACTATCGATACTCCTATCCGCTCCGATAAGTCCTCACGGTAGTCGAACCAGGACTGTCATGCCACAGGTTAGTCAAGATGTCTGGACGCTTCTCGATGAAGCGAAAGCAGCTTTGGGCGCTAGACAGGCCGACAAAGCGCTGCCGCTCTTGGAGAAGGCGGTAAGACTTTGGCCGGAGGAGGGTGCGGCCTGGAATGCACTCGGTCGAGCCCTTAACAATTTGCGCCGTCTCGAGGAGGCAAGGCAGGCTTTTCGCCGTGCCGTCGATCTCCTGCCAGATTCCGCGGATGCATGGAATAACCTTGGCCATGTCTGCCGGGCCCTAGAGGATTTGGAGCATGCCTACGAAGCCTTCAAGCGGGCCGTAGGGTTGAAACCGAACTCTGGACGCATGCTGGCGAACCTCGCCTCTATCGAGTTGATTCTTGGCGATGCCGAGACAGGCATCGATTATTTCCGGAGCGCGTCAGAGCTGTGTCCTACTGATCCAAGCATGCTTGTACAGCTAGGCGACGCGTTGCAGGGCGTGGACCGATTGTCCGAAGCGGAGGCGGCCTATCGTGGAGCGCTAAATCTGGACCCTAGGAGTGTAGCCGCCCTGACGGGACTGGCATCGGTGCAGATCAAGCGCGCTCAATATTCAACTGCAGAAGATAACCTGAAGCGCTCGCTGGAGTTTCAGCCTGATGATCCTGTTGCGGTTTCTTTGCTGGCGCAATGCCTTGAGATAAAGGGGTTATCTGAGTCTGTTCTGGACTTGCTAGAATCTCGGAAATGGGCCCATGAACCGGACTGGGTAGCCGCAAGTCGGGCGCGCCAGTTATTGAGGCTTGGCCGTACAGTTGAGGCCGGTGAGAGCCTCCAGAACGTCGATTTGGATTCAATGCGGCCACGCAGCCGAGCCGCGGCCTTAAACGCACTGGCCCGAATGCATGAGGATAAAGGCGATTATGCCGAAGCCTTCTCCGCCTACGCCGCGGCCAACAAAGCACGAGGTGGTCGATTCAATCCCCGCGATTACTGCCAAACTATTAATAGGCTGATTTCTTTTTTTTCAAAAGATAAAGTCAGAGCCCTGAGGGGACTGTCCGGAAACCAGTCGGATCTCCCAGTTTTTATTGTCGGCATGCCCCGCTCGGGAACCTCCCTTGTAGAGCAAATCCTCGGCTGCCACTCAGCGGTACAGCCTTGTGGAGAGCGCACCGAAATTTTTAGATTGCCGCGTCGCCTCTCCGGAGGTTCGGCTGCCGATCGGTGGCCTGAGTGTATTGAAGAGGTCGATGCTCATTGTTTGGCCATAGTCGCAGAGCAATATTTGCTGAATGCAGAATGCTCTGATCGTGCCGTACTCCGAATTACAGACAAGCTGCCCGGAAATTTTCTGAATTTGGGGCTCATTGAGGTGCTTTTTCCGCGGGCAAGGGTCATTTATTGTCGTCGTGATCCTATGGACACAGGGCTCTCCTGCTACCAGCAGGATTTTAACAACGAAGGCATGGATTTCGCTCGTGAACTGACGCATATCGGCGTTTATCAGCTTGGGTGCTGGCGTCTAATGGCCCACTGGCAGGCTGTATCTGGGTTAGCAATCCATGCGGTTGACTATGAGGGCTTAGTGACTAATCCAGATGCCGTGAGTCGCGATCTGGTCTCATTTCTGGGTTTAGAGTGGGAGGATGCCTGCCTTCATTACTACGAAAGTGATCGAATTGTACGAACGGCGAGCATGCATCAAGTTCGGCAGCCTATTTATCGGTCCAGCATCGGCCGCTGGCGCAACTATGCTCCCTGGCTTGGGGCGCTTCAGGAGATTTTGGAAGTTGGTTGGGTAGAAGGTGGTTGTTCTACCGGGACTGTGGGGCAGAACGCCAATAATTCCAGCCTAGAAATGTAGCACGCATGTTTCAGACAGACCTAGAAAGAGCAGAAAGATTCCTGAGCGACAGGTGTGTCGAGCAAGCGGAGGAAATCTGCCAGTCCGTGCTAGAGGAGCGGCCTGACCACGTCCGAGCTCTTCGAATCATGGCCGAAATAAGACTAGCGGCAAACAAGCTGGAGGACGCCGAGCGATTCATCACTGCCGCGCTTGAGTTGGACCCGGAGGATCCCAAGCTACAGAATCAATTGGGGCGGTTATCGAATAACTACGGGCAACTCGACCAGGCCGAGTGCGCTTTCCGACGTGCGCTCGAGCTAAACCCTAATTTCGCTGATGCGTACAACAACCTGGGCCATGTCCTAAGAAGAAAGGGATACTCCGACGCCGCTGAGCAATGCTTTCGTGACGCGCTGGCTCGTGATCCTGACCACAGTGCTGCGAATCTGAATCTCGGGGCAGCCTACTTCGAGCAAAAAAGGCTAAGAAAGGCGATCCATCTGTTGGAGAAAGGTCTAAAGGAAAACGAGGTTGATACTGTTGGTCGATACAATCTCGCTTTGGCCTATCAACAGGTGGGCCGTTTCGACGAGGCGATCTACACGTACCGACAACTTGTCGCCGCAGGATCGGCTGGCCCAGATGCATACAGCAACCTGGCCTCCGCTCTCCAAGCGACCGGTGATTTAGAGGGCGCCGTGTGCGGCTTCCTGTCGGCGCTGGAACTAAAGGCGGATCACGCGCCATCACTGGCCGGCATAGCTGGACTGATGGATTTGATAGGGGATTACGAGCGGGGCATAGAGATACTCGCCCCCTTCTTAAAGCGAGGCAGAGCAACCCCGATGATGCATGTGGCTTTTGCGCAGCTTCTCAGGCGGCTCGGCCGCAGTCGACAAGCGCTCCGGCATGTAGCGCCGCTTGCCTCTGCCAATGGGCTCGATCGTCAGGAAAAGATGGCAGTGATGTTTCTGATCGGCGACCTATTAGACGAGATGGGCGAGTATGAGCGGGCATTCCTTGCTTATCGGAAAGCTAATCAGTGTGCGAGCGCGCGCTACTGCCAAGCGACGAGGGAGCGGGCTGTTGCGCAGTTGATCGAGACGTTCAGTAAGACGCGCCTGGCCACCATGCCAAGATCAGGTCGTGAAACAGAGCTCCCGGTCTTCATCGTCGGTATGCCTCGCTCGGGGACCTCGCTGGTGGAACAAATTCTCGCCAGCCATTCGAGAATTTATGGCAGAGGCGAGCTCGGCGATATTGCTCTAATAGCTGAAAGGCTGGGGAGAAAAAGTGGCGCCGCGTATCCGGAGTGCCTCCTCGAGATGAGTGAGGACGATCTAAGAAGTTGCTCTGGCGAGTACATAAGGAAACTAAGAAGAAACCTGCCTTGGCCGCTTAGGGTAACCGATAAGATGTGGCAGAATTTCGAACATCTCGGGCTTATCGAGCTCATGTATCCATGCGCCCGGGTTATCCACTGCATCCGGGACCCGCGGGATACCGGCCTCTCTTGTTATCAGCAAAGTTTCGGAACTTCCAGCCCCCCATTTTCCTTCGATCTGGCGGACATAGGTCATTACTATGGCCAGTATCGACGCCTGATGGAGCACTGGCGGGAAGTTGGCGGACTGCGTGTGATGGAGGTGACCTATGAGGACCTGGTCGCAGATGTCGAGTCGCAGAGCCGTCGCCTTGTGGATTTCCTAGGGCTGTCGTGGGAGGATGACTGCCTTCGGTTTTTCGAGAACCCTCGCCCAGTACGCACAGCCAGTCATGCTCAGGTCAGAAGACCCGTGTACAACACGTCCGTGGGTCGATGGCGGCATTACCAAGAGCAGCTTACGCCCTTGATCGATAGCCTGGTACAGGGGGGGTTCATTGAAAACTGAACGGAGTCCGCAGACCGATTGTTGTAATCGGGCCATGCGCCTCCATCGGCAGGGTGAATTTAGCGCCGCTAGATGCCTGTATCGGGAGCATCTAGAGAGCGAGCCGGATGATGTCGGAGCCTGGTGCCTGCTCGGCGCCTTAGAAGGGCAGAGCGAAGATCACTCGGGAGCGGAGGCTGCCTACCGGAACGCGCTGTCGATTTCACCCAATCACGCGGCAGCTCTTGCCGGCCTCGGCACGAGTCTTTTGATGCAGAGTCGGTTCGGGGAAGCAGTCGACGCTCTTTCAACTGTTGTCAAAATCGAACCGGACGAGCCCGAGACGAGGATGCACCTGGCGGTTGCTCAATTAAGGGCGGCGGAAACCGAGCAGGCGGCACAGACGCTTGCGGCGCTCGTCGAACGCTGGCCGGAACACGCTCGCGGACGTCATACCCTGGGCACCATCCTGATGCAACTCGGCCTGCCGGACCAGGCCTGCAGGCATTTTCGGGCGGTGGTCGAGATCCAGGGAAGGCAGAGCCCCGCCGCCTTGGACCTCGTCCGCGCTTTGCTGGCCGCAAACGATCTGAATCAGGCCGAAGCGGAACTGCGCAGCGTAATGCGTGCGGGCGACCCCGCTCCCGAGGCTCGGATACTGGAAGGCGATCTGAAGCGGGCTCGCGGGTGTCTCGAAGAGGCGGCGGCTGCCTACGGCGCCGCGCTGCAGGGTCGAGCGAACGCCCCTGGAGCGCTGCTCGGACTCGCGGAAATCGATCGACAGCGGGGCCTGTTCGAGCAGGGCCTGGAGCGAATCGAGCCGCTGCTTTCACTGGATCGGCCTCCCGGCGGGGCACTGTTGCTGGCTGCCCGGCTCCTGTTGGACGGGGGGCGGTACCGCGATGCAGCCGACAGGATCGAGGGATGGCTCGGGCGGCGCGATCTTGGCATGTCGGCCCGGGAGGCCCTCCAGAATCTGAGGGGGCGGGCGCTGGACGAGCTCGGAGAGCACGAAGCTGCCTGGGACGACTGGACCGCTTCGCACCGCCGTCAATCGGGCGAGTTCGCTGGCCACCAGTTCCGGAATGCAATCGAGGCGCTTCGTTCCGCCTTCGACATCGAGCTGTTTGAACGTCTGGGCGGAGGTGATGCCTGGGATGGTCCCAGCCCCCTGCTGGTCGTCGGCGCCCCCGGTTCAGGCAAGAGCATCCTGGAGCAGATCCTTGCCTGTCATCCGGCCGTGCGTGGCGCGGGGGAGTTACGCGAGCTGGGAACGATGACAAACAGGATCGCGGGACTGATCGGTTCCGCAGAGCCGTATCCGGCCTGCATCCGGGATCTGTCCCGGACCAGGCTGGCGGACCTGGCGGCGGATTACGCTGCGGCCATCAGGGCTTACGGCGGTGACGCGACATGGGTGATCGATACCCAGCCCACGAACTTCCTGCACATCGGTTTGCATGCGCTGCTGGCACCGGACGCCCGGGTCGTGGTCTGCGAGAGAGATCCGCTGGACACGGCCTGGGCCTGCTACCGGCGCCGGTTCGCGGATCGCGGGCTTGTCTTCGTCACTTCTCCCGAGGGCATCGCCGATTATCTGGCGGGTATGCGGACGCTGATCGGACACTGGGAGGCCGTGTGTCCGACGCGGATCCTGAGAGTGCGATATGAAGACCTGGTCCGCGGCCCGTCGGAGCTTGCAGTCGAGGTGCTTCGCCACATGGACCTTGAATGGGACCCGGCCTGCGAAGACTACGCGGTGCCCGGTGCCGCGCGTCTCGCCACCCCGCCGACCTTGCGCGAACCCGTCGACGACAGGGAGATCGGCCGGGGCGCGCCTTACCGGGACCGGTTCGCAGTCGTCGAGCGCTGCCTGGCGGGGGCGGGAGATGACGACTAGGCAGGCAGTGGAGGACGAACGTCGGGCTTTGCTGAATGCCCTGGGGCAGGCGCCGGACGATCCGGAACTGCTGGTCAGGCTGGGCGGGGTGGAATATGCGGCGGGGCGCGTGGATGAGGCGGAGATCGCATTCCGGCGCGCGGTCGAAGTCGGGCGTTCGCCAGCGTCACTGGAAGGGCTGAGCGCGGTCCTGATAAGCAAGAAGCGATTTGCCGATGCCCTGCCTTACCTGGAGGAAGCCATTCGTCGGCACCCCGGGCGGCCCTCGGCCTGGCTCAGGGCCGGCGAGGCCCTGCGAAAACTCGGTCGGTTTGAAGAGGCGATAGCCGCCTTCGCGCGAGCCGCACAGCTCCAGCCGCAGTCCGCCCAGGCGCATTACAATCTGGGACTGGCGCTGCGGCTCGCAGGTCGATGGCCACAGGGGGCCAAAGCCCTGAAGGCGGCGGTGTCGCTGGAGCCGGATCACGCCGAAGCCGGGCACGCACTCGGCCGCGTGCTCTACGACATGGGCCGTTATCTGGAGGCCGCGGACCGGTTCGGGAAGGTGGTCAGGCTCAGGCCCGAGGACCCCGCGGCCCACGCGAGTCTCGGAGCCGCCTGGCAGATGGTCGGCGACATAGAGGCAGCCCGGGTCAGTTATGAGAAGTCGGTGGCCCTCGCTCCGGGCTATGCCGACGGACACAGCAACCTCGGGACCGCCTACCAGCGGCTCCGGGATCCCGCCAGGGCAAAAGCCTGTTTCCAGCGCGCTCTCGAGATCGATCCGGCCCACGACGGGGCACTGGCCGGGTTGGCGGCCACTCTGGACCGCGAGGGGCTGTATGAGGAGGCGCTCGCGCTGGTCGAGGAGCGACTGAAGGATGGCGCGACAGACCTGCTGATCACCGGCGTCCGGATTCTCCGTAACCTGGGGCGAAGCGAGGAGGCCTATGAGCTGCTCGAGTCCGCGGCCCGCCGGCCAGGCCTCTCTTACTCGGACATCCAGCTCCTGAGGATGGATCTGGGCGCTGTATCCGACGATCTGGGGCGCCACGAGGAGGCGTTCGCGCACTATCGGGCCGGGAACGCCGCCAAGCAGGTCCGTTTCGATCGCGCCGAATACCGCGGCTATGTAGAGCGACTCCTGAAAGTCTTCGCTCCGCATTCCTGGTCAGTCATGGCGCGTGCGGACAACCCTTCGGAGCTCCCGGTTCTCGTGGTCGGCATGCCGCGCTCCGGCACGACGCTGGTCGAGCAGATTCTGGCGTCTCATCCCGGGGTGGCGGGTGCAGGCGAGCTCGTCGATCTCCAGGATGCCGCCACTGATCTCGGCCGCGTCGGCGAACTCGAATTCCCTGAAGGCCTGACCCGGGCTACCGCCGGCCAGCTCGAGGAGACGGCTGAGCGCTACCTGCGGCGCCTCAGGTCCGAGTCTGCCGATGCGCTGCGAGTCATCGACAAGACGCCCGCCAATCACATTCTGGTCGGATTATTGCAGCAGCTCTATCCCTGCGCGCGGGTGATCCACTGTGTCCGGCACCCCCTGGATACCGCGCTCTCCAACTACTTCCAGAACTTCGCCGGTCAGACCCTGCCCTTCTCATATGATCTGGAGGACATCGCTGCCTATTACAACGGATATCTCCATGTCATGGAGCACTGGCGGCAACATGCGCAGATCGCGATGTTCGAGGTGGTCTACGAGGAACTGGTTACCGACCAGGAGCGAGTGAGTCGTGAGCTCGTCAGTTTCCTCGACCTCGACTGGGATCCGGCGTGTCTCCGGTTTCACCGGCTCGACCGTCTCGTGTCCACGGCCAGCCATGCGCAGGTACGGCGCCCCATGTACCGCAGTTCCCTGGGGCGGTGGGAGCCCTATCGCGCGTGGCTCGAGCCGCTGGTCAGCGCTATCGACTGGGATGCATGGCGGCGCAGCGGGTTTGCGGACCGTGTCGATGCCGCAATCGCGCTGGCCAAAGCGGAAACATGACGGCGGATACGCTCCGGCGTGCGCGTGAAGCCCTCGAGCGCGGTGAGCTGGACGAGGCGCGGCAGCGGTGCCGGGAATACCTGGATACGGATGACAACGATGCCGCCGGCTGGCGCCTGCTGGGCTCGGTGGAAACCGCGGCCAGGGATCATGCCGCTGCCTGGGCGGCGATGGACCGGGCCTCGCGGCTCCATCCCGAGGATGCCGGGGCCGTGCTCGCGGCGGCCAGGGCCGCGGCGGCTTGCGGCCGCAAGAACGACGCCATCCGGGGGTTCCGCCGCGCCGCTTCGATGGCGGGCAGTCAGCCGGAGCTGGTGACCTTGGCAGGAGAGGGGCTGGGTAACCTGGGATGCCTCGATGATGCCGAAGAGTGTTTCCGCAAGGCCCTGGACACGGAGCGCCATCATCACCGCGCGCGATTCGGCCTGGCCCTCGCGCGGCTGGCGCGGGGCGCGACGGTCGAGGCGATCGAGATGATGAGGGGAGTCCTCGAGGACCGACCCGGGCTGGCACCGGTATGGCTTCAGCTCGGCGGCGCGCTCATCACGGCCGGGCGCTACGCGGAGGCGGACGCGGCGCTCCGGCGGCACCTGGAGCTGGCGCCTGACAACCCGGTGTCGCTGACGTGGCTGGGCGCCAGCAGGCAGTTCCAGGGCGATTTCGACGCGGCGGAGTCTCTGTACCGTGCCGCCCTCGGCAGGGCGCCGGACAACGTCGACGCGCGGGCCAATCTCGGCAAGCTGCTCCAGGTCACGAGCAGATCGGACGAGGCGGCTACCCACTTCCGGCATGCGCTGGCGATGGCGCCGCGGCACCGCGGCGCGGCCTCCGGGCTGGCGGCCTGGCTGGATAATCACGGTCTCCACGACGAGGCATTGAAGACCCTCGACGACAGTGATCCGGATCCTGCCAATCCGGAACTGGCGCCTATCCGCGCCCGTGCCCTGCGACACATGGGGAGAACGACGGACGCCCGCAACCTGCTCGAGGCGGCGCTGGACAGGAACGACCTGTCGGAGGACCTCTGGATCCAGCTGCGATTTTCGCTCGCCGCGGTCTGCGACGAGGAAGGCGACTACCGGATGGCGTGGCGCAACGCGGAACTTGCCAACGAGCGTAAACGCTCATTGCGGCCGGAGAGCATGTACCGGGACGATCTGGATGCCATGGAGGCTGCCGTTCGCGAGCTCAAGACCGTATTCGATGCGCCCGGTATCGAGGGGATGGCGAGATCGGGCTGTTCCTCGGAGCGGCCTGTCTTCATCGTGGGCATGCCGCGCACCGGCAAATCCCTTGTCGAGCAGCTGCTGTGCAGTCATCCCGAGGTCCGGGGCGCGGGGGAGCTCACGGCCATCGGCGACGCGAGTGCAGCGTTTGCCGACTCCAGAGAGCCCTGGCCCTGCGCGGCATCCTCGCTCCAGAGGCCGGAACTGGCCCGGCAGGCCGCCGTATACCTGACGACGCTGGACCGTGCCGCCGGCACCGGGGCCCTCCGGGTGACCGACACCATGCCCTTCAACTTCGTCCATATCGGGCTGATAGAGATGCTCTTCCCAAAGGCCCGCATCATCCATTGCGTGAGGCATCCCGCGGACGTGGCGCTGCGCTGTTATCTCAAGAACTTCGCCGGCCGCAGCCTCAGCTTTGCGTTCGCGCTGGCGGACATCGCGCGCTACCTGCTGCTCTACCGGGAGCTGATGACCCACTGGAGCGCCGTGTCGGGGCTGGGCATCTGTCATGTCCGCTACGAGTCCCTGGTCGCCAGGCCCGAGGCGGAGGCCGACCGGCTGATCCGCTTCCTGCGACTGGACCGGGATGCTTCGGTCCCCGGGTCCTGCGAGGCGGGCGTGGCGGAAAGCCCTGCCGGGACGCAGGTCCGGCGTCCTCTGCACAATCGTGAGGTGGGCGGCTGGCGCCGGTATGAAGAGGAACTGGCGAGTATCCTGCCGGATCTGCCCGTGGCCGAGTACGAGCGTGGCGGCTTCTGATCCAATGCGCAGGCCCGGACATCCGCCCGCCGTGGCGCCACGCCCGGGACGGATTCAGGGCCCGTGACAAGCACGACCAGACGCTGGCTGGAGGAGGGGCGCCGGAGACACCGGAAGGGGGACACGCGAGGCGCTCTGGAGGCCTACGGGCGATGTCTGCGCGGTGCGCCGGATCAACCGGATGTCCTGCTCCTGGCCGCCATGGCGGCCTCCCAGTCCGATTGCCCCAGGGACGCCGAGACATTTGCCCGGCGTGCGGTCGCGGTCCGGCCCGACGGCCGCTCGATGCTCACCCTCGGCAAGGTACTTCTGCACGGCGGCGATCCGGATGCCGCCGTCGAGCCGCTTCAGAAAGCGGCCTCGGATTCCCGGATCGGAGCTGACGCATTCTTCCATCTGGGTCAGTCATTCATCCGGCTCGGCCGGATGGCCGACGCCGGGTCGGCCCTGGAGTCGGCGATCAGCGCGATGCCCGGGCACGCTCCGGCCTGGAGCGCTCTGGGCGTGGTTCGTCTTGCCGCCGGCCAGGCGGAGAAGGCGGCCGAGGCCCTGCGCCGCAGTCTCGCTTATCGTCCCGGGGACGCGGGCACCCTGGCGAATCTGGCCACGGCGCTCCTGCGACTCGGCGATCATCCC
>LJTR01000440.1 GCA_001303465.1 Phycisphaerae bacterium SG8_4 | reverse complement strand
CCACCTCTGCTCGTCGGCGGCTCTGAGAGTGGTGCGATTACCATCGACGGTCTCAGTCCTGACGAGGTGGAATGCACGGATAGCGTACCACGCGGGGCGATCGCAGTTGGCGGCGTGAAGTTGCCCTGAGCCTGAATGCCATGCTGATGCAGCTAACGACGATGCCTCAAGAAAAGTCTCTGCGGTAATGCGGATTTCGGTATTTGACTTTGAGCTTCTCATGGGAGGCCGGGTCAGAAGATGGAAGGGCTGACAGACTCTGTCAAGCTGCCATCAGTCCTTCGTATGTTCTGAGCTCTTTCGTCTCTCTATAGGATGCTCGGGATTATCTCAGTCTCGCGGTTCCACATGCTCATCAGCTCAATGTCCGACAATTGTGCCCGTTGTCGTACCTGTCGGTTCACGAGGATGCTCGAACACTGGCCCGACAGTTGATCGAGAGCGCGGACAGGACCTATCTGGAAGACAAGCACGTGGTCAGAAGCATGGAATTCTACAATGCGATTAAGAACCTCATGCAGAGGCATGACTGCAATGCGTTCACTATCGAATGCTTCGAGTTCTGCTCCAGCAGACTCCCCGAAGAGTGGGATATCACACCGTGCGTGATCCACACGCTGTTCAAGGACCAAAATATCGCCTCGGCGTGCGAAGCGGGTTTAGGGGCCTTGCTTTCTATGCGGCTGCTAATGTTCATCGCCAAGAAGTCGTCCTATTTAGGCAATAGGTTCTTGCGAGAACCGAATATGCTGGTGATCAACCATAGCGCCCCGGGTATCAAAATGAACGGTTTTGACAAACCCGGGCTGCCTTATCAACTCGGCCGCTTTGTGAATTCGGGGTGGGGGACCAAGTCCGTAGTACGTGTCATGAACAACGCGGAGAAGCGGGTGACGGCGGTCCGGATTAATCCTAGTGCCACGAAGGTGCTGCTGTTGAAAGGTAGACTCATAGGTTCGAGCGGTTGGGGTCCAGGACAAGCTGGGCTGCTCAGTCGAAGCGCACGTAAAGCCGGTTGACACCGGTGACTCTGCAGCTTTCGTCCGCAAACAGAAGGACTATGGAAACCATCTCATATGGACCTATGGCGACTATGTATACGACATGGTACACTTGTGTGATATGCTCGGTTTCCGCACAGAGGTCGTAAGCTGAATGGATTGCTGTGAGAACGCGGCCTACGGCTATGCTCATGTGCGCAGAGTTATTCTTGCCATGGAAGATATGAAGGAGAACGCGATGTTAGAACACACAGGATACCTGGCCCGGTTAGCTAGAATGTTCTTGTTGATTATTGTGTGTTTCTTGGTTCAACCGGCAAATGCCAAGAATAAGGGGCTTGTTACGATCGCAACTCTCGGTCCCTCACCCATAACGGTCAGTGCAGATACTGATCCTCAACAAGTGGTCAACACGGTAATTGCGCACTGGAAGCACCATTTCTCCCGTGTTCTACCTGACAAGCCCGATCTGATAGTGGTGCCGGAAGCGTGTGATCGACCCTGGGGGATTTCACCTGACAAGTTGAAAGACTACTACCTGATCCGCAAGAACCAGGTGCGAGATTATTTCGCTCAGGTGGCACGCGACAACAATTGTTATATTGTCTATTCAGCTAAGAGAGCGGTGGAGGACGGAACATGGCGCAACTCCAGCGTTATGATTGACCGAAAGGGCGAGGTAGTCGGCATTTACAATAAGAATCATCCCACCATCGCAGAAAACAATGGGGGAATCCTTGCCGGCAGGGATGCTCCTGTAATTGAGTGCGATTTTGGCCGGGTAGTCCTTGCCATCTGTTTTGATCTCAACTTTGATGAGATTCGGTTGAAGTACGTCAAGGCCAAGCCGGACTTGATAGTATTCTCGTCAATGTATCACGGTGGCATGATGCAGGCGTGCTGGGCCTATTCCTGCCGAAGTCATTTTGTCGGGGCGATTGCCGGCCGCGCAACGCCCTCACAAATCCTCAATCCTCTGGGCCAGGTTATTGCTTCCAATACCAACTACTTTGACCATGCAGTCGCCACAGTCAACCTTGATTGCGCCCTGGTCCACCTCGACGAGAATTGGCAGCGCCTCAGTGCAATGAATGCCAAGTATGGCCCGAAGGTCAGGATTACGGATCCGGGCCGGCTCGGGGCCGTGTTGATTGCAAGTGAACACGAGAAGGTCAGCATCGACGAGATGATCGCTGAATTTGAGATAGAACGCTTGGATGACTATTTCGCCAGATCGTTGGCACATCGCCTCAAACCCGGCAACATGGAAGATTAGCTGACCGTGACGGCCAGTCGCCGATCCGCAGTAACTTCTAGGTTTTTCGCTGGAGAAGGACGTGAAGTAGTGAAGTCTTTGAGAGCCAAGAGGCAATTTGCCCCGGGTAATATTGTCCTGTCTGAGACGGGCGGGCAACATCTGATCTGTCGGCAGTCTTTTCAAATCAGAGCATGGCGTCAATTGGAGAATTATGTGCTCTTTGTGCCTCTGTCTGTGTTACCACCCTCTGGGCCGGCGATTGCTGTTGACGGGAAGGATGGTTATCTGGTATTATTGACTGTTGACATTTTGAAGCAAAGGAGGCCGTTTCAAGTCGTGCGTGATTGCCCCAAAGCGGGTAAAGATACGAATGTGGTGGGAACGTGAATTCTTGTTGGTCGTTCTGAATTTCTATCATTCTCTAAGGAGGAGCCAAAATGCTGCATAAATCAGGAAGACTAATCATACTGGGCGTTCTTGTCGCTCTGCTGCTGCCGGCAGCGCAGGTCCACGCCGTGAAAAACTTCAAGATCTCCGGCTATGGTGGCGGCCATCAGATATGGTTTGAAGCCGAGGAGTTCGACGAGCGCAATCCCGACAGCGACCAGTATTACCCCGTCGTTGATCAGGCCGGTGCGTTCGGCCAGGCAGTAACCCGGGCAGGCGGGGCCGGCGGTATGATTCGCTGGACGTTCGATATCGGCACGGCCGGCGGTGCGGGCGGCACGTGGTATTTCTGGGCGCGGCAGATCAATCCAAGCAATGCGTCAGACTATATGCTCGTCGAGGGGCACCCGGGCGACCCAGAAATTCCCGCCGGCCCATCCTTTCCCGGAGGTGATGGACCCCCGTTCGACAACGCAGATGACCGAGTTTTTGAGATAGATGTCGGGCCTCTGTGGGGTTGGGCCCAGAGCTGGGGCACAGAGGGTCATACCAAAGAACTTCAAGATGGCGAAAACACGATGTACATCTTCCACAGGCAGGGCAATGATACCGTGTTCTGGGATGTGTTCGTGTGGGCCGATGATCCCGGCTATGTGCCCACCGATGACGACTATCAAAATGCTGCGGTAATCCTCCCGGGCATTGCCTACGCTCCGGTTCCGGCTAACATGGCCACCGATGTAGCGCGAGATCTGGTCCTTAGCTGGACGGCTGGGGATGTCGCCTCGCCAATCAACGGCCACAAACTGTACTTCAGCGAGAACGTGAACGATGTCACCAATGGCGTTGGTCCGATCACGCTGACGCCGAGCAGCTATGCGGTGCCCGAGCGACTCGAGTTCGACAAGACCTACTTCTGGCGTGTGGATGAGGTTGCGCCGGATGGCACGGTGTTCGATGGGCCTATCTGGAGCTTTACGACTGAGCTGTTTGCATATCCGGTCCTGAATGTCACCGCGACTGCATCAAGCAGATCGGCGGGCAAGGGGCCTGAAAACGTCGTGAACGGCTCGGGGCTCGACAGCACCGGTCTGCTCCATGGAAATCAAGGTGCCGGCACCATGTGGCTAAGCGACATTGCGGCCCCGCAGCCGGCCTGGATCCTGTTCGAGTTCGACAACGTTTACAAACTGCACGAGATGTGGGTGTGGAATTCCAACGACAGTCTGGAACCGGTCATCGGGATGGGATTCAACGACGTCTTGATCGAGTATTCGGCCGACGGCGTCGACTTCGTGACGCTGGGCACGACACACCAGTTCGCCCAGGGTGACGGTTCGGCCAGCTATGCTCACAACACTACCATCGATATGGCCGGAGTGGGCGTCAAGTCCGTGCGCCTGACGGCCAGCAGCAACTGGGCGGGTCTGCTGCCTCAGTTTGGCCTTTCCGAGGTACGCTTCCTGTCGATACCGGTCCAGGCAAGCGATCCGACTCCAGCTTCCGGCTCGTTGGACATGCCTCTGGACGCGGATATTGCCTGGCGGGCTGGAAGAGAGGCAGCTACGCATGATGTATACTTCAGCGACGACGTGCAGGCAGTCGTAGACGGGACCGCGCCGGTGACGACCGTGACCGAGGCCGGCCACGGTCCGCTGTCCCTTGACCTGGGCAAGACCTACTTCTGGCGGGTCGATGAGGCCAACGACGTCGAGACGCCCTCGCTGTGGCCGGGTGAGGTCTGGAATTTCACGACGATCGAATCACTCGTCGTTGAGGATTTTGAGAGCTACGACGCGGACGAGAACCAGATATGGTTCACGTGGCACGACGGACTCGGCTACGGTGTGCCCGGCACGCCGGATTTCTTCGGCGGCAACGGCACCGGCGCTGCCGTCGGTGACGAGACCACGCCGTCGTTCACCGAGCAATCGATCGTCCACGGCGGTTCGCAATCGATGCCGCTGTCCTACGACAACAACAAGCAGGGCGCCTTGAACTATTCGGAGACAAGCAGAACACTGGACTCTCAGCGGGATTGGACTGTGAGAGGTGTTGGCGGCTATCCCGGCGCCGTGGGCAGCTTTGCTGAAGGACCGGTCGGTACGTACACTATAGCGGCCTTGAGCGGAGATATCTGGAACCAGGCCGACGAGTTCCACTATGCCTACAAACAGCTTTCCGGCGTCGGCTCGATAATAGCGAGGGTCGATAGCGTAGAAAACACGGCCCCCTGGGCAAAAGCGGGCGTGATGATTCGCGAGACACTGGATGCAGGCTCGATATTTGCTGCAGTGTATGTCATGCCCATCAATGCCGACGGCACACCGACTAACGGGTGCAGATTCCAGGGCAGGACGGCCACGAACGGCGACGCCACGAGTGACACCTCGGTGGCGACGAGCGAGCAAATGGCTATCACCGCACCTTATTGGGTCAAAGTAGAGCGTGACGTCGCGGGCAACTTCCGAGGTTCGTACTCCAGCAACGGCACCGTCTGGACGCCGATGGTATGGAGACCGGCGATCTCGATGGGTTCGAATGTCTACATCGGTTTGGCTCTGACATCCAACAACACTTCCGCGACGTGCCGGGCCGTGTTTAGCGGCGTCCAGACCA
>LJTR01000439.1 GCA_001303465.1 Phycisphaerae bacterium SG8_4 | reverse complement strand
AAGAGCGCAAGAGCACACGCTATCTTCTTCATCTTGCGCTCTCGCTGTCTCTGGAGTGTGATATTCCCCGGCAGTCGGACGACACCATGCCGCTGGTACAACGTATGGCCCGCCCGTTTTAGTCTAATTCTCCACGCCGGCCTGCAACAAAGCGCACGAAAAAAGCCGGTCCCTGCAATTGTCTGCCAAGACCGGCTCGATCTCTGAATCCCTTGTCCGTCAAAGGCCCTTTTCAGCTTCCTTTGCGATTCTCTTTATTTCCTGGGCTTCCTCACCAGCCCGTTCAAAGCGAGCTTCTCACACGTGATACCGACCAGACGCGTAATGATCAGTCCCTCTTTGTTGACACTCAATTCTCTGCCGGTTTCCAGGCTGTGGACAAAGTGCGCTTCGGCGTTTGCGTAGTCCTTCTCAGCCATAAAGGACTCCGCCTCGGCAATGACCTTATGTACGTAGTCGCGCACCTGAGCGCAATTCTCCATAACCTCGGCCATGGCTTTTTCCCGGTCTTCAGGCGACAACTGGAACATTTCACGCTCCGTCAGTGTTTGCATGTACGGGCGATTGAAGATCTCCAGACTCAGACGCTCTTCTTCGGTGTCTGTTTCCGACAGCCCCAGTTCTTTTTCCCAGAAGTCGAGGGCAAATTCTTCCAGCATCTTATCCTGCTCTTCCTGGGACAGTTGGTCGAATTCATCCTGCGTGAGAGATAAATCGTACTCCATTGCCGATTCTGGTTGCTCATCGTTATCAACTTTCTGCACAACTTCCGCCGGTGACGGCGCCGGTTTCGGGGGCGGGCTATCCTCATCTGAGGAACTATTGAAAAACAGGAAGACTCCGAAACTCAATGTTACGAGACCTGCCAATATGACCGCTGTCTTTCTCATCTTGCTCTCTAGACTTCCTGGTTGCCCCAGAAGTTCTGACTCCTTAGCTGCAAATATAACAGATGAACTGCCCCCATTGCCCCAGGTTTTTGCGACATTTTGACCCAAGAGCGCATGAAAAAGACCGAGCCTCAATGCCCGGCCCGTTGGGCTGATAATATAACTTGCGAAAATATCATGTCCCGCGACCCCAGAGTATGCGCGAGCCTCATTCTTCTAGGCTTAGCTCATACCGTATTGCATCCCATTTTCCGGTTGCTCCCTCCGGGGCGGGTGCTTCCAAAACAGCATAGGAGCCGGTGCTGCGGTAAACAAACGGTTGTTGCATGACGGGATCACTGGGAACAAGGACTTGGGTGATAGTGCCTAGCTCCTTTGGAAATTTGCCGTCATGAACAGCAGCATAAAGACGCAGGGCTTCAACGCACTGCAAAGCAGCCACGTGACGGTCGAGCCTGTTCATCAGCAGACGCGCCGTTTTTCCAGTATGCGGCTCTTCGAATTCTGCCCAGTCGCTCAGGTCAATGAACGGCCGCGGCAGGGCCCTCAAGGCCCAGTAAAGGTTGGGCGCATTGGGGCTCTGGACAAACTGCTCGACTTGCCGACAGACGATGGCGCTGATGCCTACTCCAACGAGGCCGTGGAGGAAGCTGTGGCCTTCGGCCAGATGCTTTGCCATCGCGAATCCTGTCTGCAGGGTGCCGATAGCCTCATCAAACGAGCCCCGGGAAACCTCAAGACGCATCTGTAATGCAAGAAAGTACACGAGCCCGCGATACCTCCGCAGATCCTGGGAAATTGTATCACTATCCCAGTAGGGCCACCTGCAATGACTGCATTTGGAGGCCTGCTCGAGCAATTGCAGAATGGGTTCAAACTGCTCAAGTGTTGCTTGTACCTGCTCGTGCGGCAACTTGGACGGTGGCATCTTAAGCCACTGATTCATCTGGTCCATCTGAGAATCTTCAGGCAATAATTGGACTGCCCTTTCGTACAGCGGCATCGCATCGGCATCGGTTTGCTCCTCAGCTTTGGGCAGTAGAAGGTTTTTCTGCACGCGCTTCGGAGCCTTCGCCGGCTGAAGAGTCATCTCAACTGTGCGGCCGTCGGTGGCAACCGCAGTGAGCAACAAAATGATGAGGCAGGAATGAATGTGTTTCACAGTATCCGCCTCCAAAGATCGAGACTCATCTGAAACGTATTCAGACCCTATCCGGACTTTCGCCCGACTATGCGGCTGAGCCTCACCCACTATAGAACATTGAGCCGCATTTGTCATCAAAAGAATCTGCATATGGCCAGGCTTAACATTACGTCGCCGTTTTGGCCAATGTTGTCTGCGGCTTGCGTACGACCAGCTCCTCCCTGAGAGATGTCATGCCCGCAGTTCCGCCCAGCCCGCCTTCGCTACTACAGACTCATTCGCGCGCCGCTGATACGCACCCACTACTGCTTTCGAAGAACTCGATACCCCCTTCCTACGTGCCTCAACCACAATTTGGGCGATGGAATGCGTTCGAGTCTGATCTGGGTCCCGTTGTGCGTTGGGCCCAGTGCGACTCGACGGTGAATTCGCTCTGACCCGGTGACCAATGCTTGAGCACCCACAGGTGCGGGCAAGCTACGACTTCGAGCATGATAAGGGCTGCACCACCTCAGGCCGTCACCGAGAAGATGTGTTCGTTCCGCGACGCGTCAGGACAATTCGCAGCGCACAGAAAAAGCCGGCTCGGATGAACCGGCTTCTCTTCAAAGTCTAAGCTCCTTGTGTAAGTCCAACAGAAGCCCCCTACTCAGTCGCGGTATCAACTTCGGCCGCGCAACAACCGGCAGCCTCACCGCCCTGGCCTTTTTCGCAACAGCCGGCGGGTGGCTTCTCACAACAGCCCGGCTTCTCTTGACAGCAAGGTTTCGGGCAGCCAGGCGGGCAAGGTTCGCCGCAGCATGACTGGCCCGGGCTGCCCTCTAGAGAACAGCCTGAAGATTTCTCGCAGCCGCTCTTGGCCGGAGCAACCTCGGCCATGGCGGCCACTACCTGAGGAAAGCCGGCCGCGTCGCCCTTGGCCGCACAGCAGGGCTTCGCTTCGCCCGATTGACAAACCTTGGCCGGCGCGTCTGCCTTCGCCCTGCCGGGCAGGATATCAGCATAATCTGCTACCAAGACACCGGCAACCAGTAACGCGGCTGCAACCGCACCCAGCACGATAAGATTCTTTTGTCTCCCAAGGCTCATAGCTATGTCGCTCCAATAAAAGTTGTCAATAACCTCAGCACACGAAGGCTACACAAAGCCTACAATGCGCAATTATACCATCCAAATCGTCACTCGGTTCGACGAAAACCCTGCAATTATCGAAAATCCCACCCGGGAAACTTAAAAAAAGTCTGATTTTGCCCTATCGGCAGCGATCAGCCCAGCGGCGCCTCAGCGAGCCAGATATTGGAGGGCCAGCCGCTGCGCCGCTGCCTCGAGCAGCTTGCGGCTGTCTCTCAGGGCGTCATCCAGAGGCAGATCCTCCGGCTTGCTCGCAAGGGCGACGTCTATACCCAGATTTCGGCATTCCTCGGGGGAAATCTTGACCTGCCCTGCCAGAACAGCAACCCGTGTGCCGGAGCGTTTTGCGAGTTCCAGGACACCAGAGACCACCTTGCCGTGGAGCGACTGGCGGTCGAACGAACCTTCACCGGTGACAACCCAGTCGGCACGTTTCAACTCAGCCTCCAGGTTGCTCCGTTCCATTACGGCTTTTATGCCCGAGACAATAGTTCCGTGCATAAACGCGAGCGCGCCGGCTGCCAGCCCCCCCGCCGCACCGGCGCCCGGCACATTTCTGATGTCGGTCCCCAGCTGCGCGGCGACCACATCTGACAGGTGCGAAAGTCCTTTTTCCAGCCTCTCCACCATCTCAGGAGTGGCCCCCTTTTGCGGGCCATAAACCTTTGCCGCCCCGCGATCGCCGCAGAGGGGGTTATTGACGTCGCACAGAATCTCTACGGGCGGAACCTCGCCCTTGCCCAGACTCTCTATATACGCTATCTTCTCCAGCGACCCTCCCCCCAGCATGACTGGCTGTCTGGTGTGATCAAGAAATCTCCAGCCGAGCGCGGTCGCAGCCCCAACGCCTCCGTCAACAGTTGCACTTCCTCCGACGGCAAGAAGGACCTTCTCGGCGCCGTACTGATTTGCAGCAGCAATGAGCTCACCTGTACCGAAGGTAGTGGCGCGCATTGGGTCAAGTTGGTCGGCGGTGAGCAACTCAAGACCGCTCGCTGCGGCCATCTCCACAATTGCCGTACGATCCGTGAACCAACCAAAGCCTGCCTGTACTTTCATTTCGGGCAGCGGGCCCATAACCGTGCGGGCGATCCATTGGCCGGCACCAGCTTGAATCATGGCACGTGCCGTGCCTTCCCCGCCGTCGGCCATGGGCTTCTGAATAACTGTAGCGTCCGATAAGATACAACTTATAGAGCCTGAAATAAGATCGCACGCATCGGCTGCATTGAGCGTGCCTTTGAACGAATCCATTGCAACGACTATTTTCATTCCTGTATGCTCCAGGTAACAGCACTGAAAACGAGGTGTCGCCAGCGGTAGGCGGTCCGGGCGTCTGGTCGGCGCTACAGAGATTTGCCTTGCGACGTCTCGGCAGGCACAATACCTGTTCAGGCCAAATAGTTATGCGAAATTTCGACGGCTGTCAAGTATTTTTGAGGTGGCACCACGAGGGGCGCCGGCATGGCACTACACTCGCCAGCGTGAGTTTGAGGGAATTGGAGAGAGGCTGGGTCTTGTACAACTGAGAGAAGAATCTTCGTATCAGTATTGATAGGGCGGTTATTATGGCGGCGTTGTTACTAGGGAGGTATCGAGGGCGGGGGCCGGTTGGGCAAAAGGTCTGCAGTTGGCGAGGCGCCATGGCTGACGCGTTCCGCGGGCTTATAACTGAGCCGGGCCAGGCAAAGGGCAATAGCTGGCAAGTCGGGCGGGAGTGGAGTCGTGCGTACATGAGTTCACGTGCAGACGGCGATTCTGCAGCGGTGGGGTCGCATCCCTGACGAAAGAGCGGCAGTGGTCTGGGCTGCGGCGCATTGGGCCGGGTGGAGATAGTTCTTGATCTGCTTGGGGGGTCTGTTGGGGTGAGGCGATTGCCCGCGGGGGTGCAGGGAGGGCGGCGGAATTGGCTGAAGTGAAATTATGAATGAGGAATTTTCCTTTGCAGCGATTGGTTGCGGCCGGAGCACATGGGGGGTGTGTGGACGGGAGCGGTGGCAGAGGAC
>LJTR01000438.1 GCA_001303465.1 Phycisphaerae bacterium SG8_4 | reverse complement strand
TTTAGCGAGGTCAGCGTAGTTCCTCCCGCCCGTCTGCTAATGAGAATCGGTAGGCGCGCCGGGATTCGCAGATGTCCATGTGGTATTCGGAGAAGAACTCCTCGCGCCCACGTTTTTGAACGGCGCGGTGCTCGGGATGATCCCGCCACGCCAATAGCGTCTGTTCGCTTTCAAACTCACACAGGGTCAGAGCCTCGCCGTCTTCAGCGGTGAACGTCTTCACAGACACGAAGCCGGGCATCGCGGTTACCAGTTCATACATTCGTGCCCCTGCTGCTGCCCGCTCGGCAAGGTCTGCGTCGGCACGCAGACGCGATCGAAAGATGATCACTTGCCCAGTTTCGCTGCCTCGCTGGATATTCTCCTGCTCCATGACAGGGCTCCCCTCTGCTCGATGGTCGAAGAAGTGTCCGCTGAACGTCGAGGCGGTGCAAGCCAAAGCAACCTCACCGTTCCGGTTGTCTCTTGCTGCGACGCACAACCAGGTCTGCTTTCGAGCAAGTACCAGACGCTGGGAAAACTACCACCAGCGGCAAAGTTCGACCCTGTGCGGACCTGGTTCGAACCTTTTGTTCCGCATGTTGCGCTTGCTTTCCAGAGTGGTTTGGGGAAATGAATCAGCAGGTCATTGACTTTATAGAAAATGCCTTTGCGCGGTATGTTGGCGTCACTGGGTCTAAGCGAGAACTTCGCCGAAACGTTTAGGTGTATTCTGGCCCAGAGGTGTATTCTCCTCCTTCCAATCAAGGGAGGAACGGGGAGATGGGAGATTCAATCGGCGAGTTCACGCTCAATCACACTGGCAATGTTTACACCAAGAACGACGATGGTGTAGTGGTTGCTTACGCCAATTTTGACGGAGAGGCGACCGGATTCGGAAGGGTTATGGGGACGATGGCTTTTCCGCTACCTGGGAGCGGCGAATCATCCGGCACATGCTCATGGACAGGTCAGGGATTCCCGCCGGACAGCCCATCGACCACTAGTAGTGGAGAGGGAACGTGGGAACTGGTGAACGGGAAATACGCCTGGAAGATCACCGTACCGTCCCTTGAGATCTCTGATGGACGTACCATTCGTAGCGAAGGGGAGCTAGATTTAGATGCGCGAACTTTCAACGGGAAGTTGTCTGAAGCAAGCTGAGGTTTTCGGACACTTTGCTGTCCGCTCGTAGATCAAAAACAGACTACTTCACTCCAATTTCTCGTCGTGAGCCTGCTTGCCCAGTCGATAGCTGGAGGGGGGTTCACGACCGGAGTTAGGCGGACCTCGCCGCTTGGTGCGGAGTATAGCCATGTCTGCTTCCGAGCGGTTTCCTGCCTCGTGCACCGCACAACGTAAGGTGTACTATCGACCCACAACCGTCATTAGCGAACTTCTCGGACAACGGTATCCTTAGGTAGTACTAGATACGGGTAGCGGCATATGGCCTGGGATGCGATTGGGGCGATAGGCGAAATTGTAGGCGCGGCAGCCGTCATGGCAACGCTTGGTTACCTTGCCTTGCAGATTCGGCAAAACACGCACGAACTTCGCTCAGCATCCTTTCGGGATGTATTCACAATGTATTCCAATGTACGCCGCCTGACACTTGAAAGCCCCGAGGTCAGCGAACTTCATTTCAAAGCGCTCGCACAGCCTGATGAAATGACCACGGCAGAAAAGTATCGCCTTACGCAGTTGTATACGGAACTCACTTGGGCTAAGTATCGACTCAACACTGCGATTGAAGAAGGGTGAACCACCCTGGCTTTTCCGGAGACCGTTTTGTTTGAGTCATGCCGCCACGGCTGACCCTTCCTGTTGGCAATAATACGCCTGTTCGAACTCTGCCGGAGGGACATCGCCGATCGGCTCAAGCAGCCGCCGGTTGTTGAACCAGTCCACCCACGTGAGGGTTGCATACTCGACCGCCTCGACGTTCCTCCACGGTCCTTGCTGCCGGATCACCTCGGTCTTGAACAACCCGATGATGGTCTCCGCCAGGGCGTTGTCGTAGGAGTCGCCAACACTGCCGACCGAGGGCGTAATGCCGACCTCGCAAAGCCGTTCTGTATAGCGAATAGAGACGTATTGAACGCCGCGATCGCTGTGATGGATGAGTGCCTCCTCGTTGACCTGACGGTCGTAGAGTGCCTGCTCCAGCGCATCCAGAGCGATGTCCGTATGTAGTGAGTTCGATACGCGCCATCCCACGATCCGTCGTGCAAAGGCGTCGATGACGAAGGCCACATAGACGAAGCCTCGCCACGTCGCCACATAGGTCAGATCCGCTACCCACAGGGCATTTGGACGTGAGACATTGAAGTCCCGATTCACCGCATCTCTCGGCCGATCCATAAGCTCGTCCGGCATCGTGGTGACAATCCGGCGGCCACGTCTAACTCCTTGTATGCTCAGAACTTTCATCAGACGCTCGACCGTGCAGCGGGCAACCTTGAGCATCTCTCGATTGAGCTGCAGCCAGACCTTCCTGGCCCCGTACACCTGGAAGTTCTCCCACCAGACGCGCTCGATCTCCGGCTTCAAAGCGTCGTCCCGCTTGGCGCGATCACTGCGGCGATCCGGATCACGCTGCCTGGCTTTGTATTCGTAGTAAGTCGACGGGGCAATCGGCAACACCTGGCAGATTGGCTCGACCCCATATCGATCTCTGTGCTGATCGATGTATGCGATCATTTCTTCAGTCGGCGGTCGAGCTCCGCCTGGGCGAAAAAAGCCGACGCTGTCTTCAGGATCTCGTTGGCGCGGCGCAATTCCTTGTTCTCCCGTTCCAGCGCCTTGAGCCGTTCTCGCTCGTCGGTCGTCAGTCCCGCACGCTTGCCGTCGTCGCGTTCATGCTGACGCACCCACTTCCGTAACGTCTCCGTCGTGCAGCCGATCTTCGGCGCAATCGACTCGATCGCAGACCACTGTGACTCGTACTCAGACTGATGCTCCAGCACCATCCGAACCGCCCGCTCCCTGACCTCCGGGGCATACCGCTTCGTCTTCCTCATGACTCCATCCTCTCAAGATTTGGAGTCTCCGGAAATCCCGAGGCGGTTCAAGGGTTTATGGAATCTCGCATATGGGAACCATCTAAGGCCTTCTTAGCCGAACATCTCAAAAATGAAACGGGTCGTTCGTTTTGGGCTCGTTTCCGCGTGATGTTCGATGATTCCTTCGTCGATGAAATTACTGAATCAATTTCAGGTACCGACGGTTCATAAACCAGGGCGTCCGAAGTTGGCCGAACCTTGCCTAAGAAGCTGAGGATCTAAAACGTCCGCTGTTGTACGCATTTCAGACTATTGCTCCGCACAACGGCTAGGCGGCCGTCGCCCCTATGCTGCCATTTCGCTATAGGGTAGGTGACCCTTCCAGCACTTGCGAGAGGATCTTGAGAGAGCGCTGCTTTCGGTCAGCCATATCGGTTTGGGCGGAGTTAGTGCGAGCAAGGTCTCGCATCAGTTGCAAGCTTCCGAAGAGAGGTTGCTCACTACCACCGCCCGCACTTAGCTTTTGCTGGACTTGATCTAGCCACGACAGACCATAGGGACATGCGAATGCTTGATAATGCACTTGCACAAATCCTTGCGGGGTAATCCCTCCGCCACCATAAAGTCCCAAATCTTCGAGAACATGCACTCTGACCAGTATCCGGAAGAGCGCATCGTAAATACGATCCGCGACATAGAAGTCTTCTATCGTGGCTGTGTCGGGCTCGTACAGAACTCTAGTCATCGATGCCTGAGGAGTTTCGCCGAGCTGCGAAGTATTGAGCGCAACCGTGGTATCTACGCTCGCGCTAAACATCTCAGCAGAGGCAATACGGTTGGAGTCACGGATTTGCACCGCAACCAAAATCAAGCCCGCGATTAGACCCAGGTTGCCAGCAACCTGAAGCCAGTCGACCAGGTTCCACTTACCCATGGCTCAGCCCTGCACTTAAAGTCGGCTTGGAGTATAGGGGGCCTAGAACAATCCTTCCGCAAATGCGGATTGTCAGCCGACCGCTGTCCCTGGAGACTGAACGCCAGCCCGGACGAGGCCCGGTCTTGAATCCTTAGCGGACTGCTGCGCCGCACAATGGCGTTTCCGTCACCGACCCACTGCGGTCATTCGCTAGTACAAGATATGAGGTAGCCTTCGTCCCTTAATCGGAGGTTAGGTTATGGATCATCAAGCTTTTGCTCAGTTACTGGGCAACTACGGGGAGTTTTTGGGTGCGATTGCCGTTTTTGCCACACTTGTGTATCTGGCGATCCAGATTCGCCAAAATACCGCGGCGCAGCTGACCGCCACGGAATTGGCGAAGGCTGACGTATATTACAAGACCGCCGATGGCTACTCGAGGTTCTATCAGATGCTGGCCGACGAAGGCCTGGCAGAGATTTGGGCCAAAGCGCACCGCGACGAGGAGCTATCCGCCACGGACGAGGTGCGGCTCCGGGCGATGGTGAGCGAGTTGACCTACGCAGGCGTCGCTGCGGGGTTGAATGCTTTCGGGGTCGTGGGAGGCCGCTCGCCGGATGCGCCTTCCACATTTGTCGCTCAAGAAATCGGTGCGTCGCAGAAAATGCGCCGGGCGTGGACACGGATCGACGAGGAGTTGCGCAACGGTGACCTGGGTGATTTCGCCGAACAGGTGGCAGCGCGACTGCCACCCGAGACATTCGGTTCATGAACTGGAAAGCCCTCACAACGGTGCGGGACGTCGGCTAACTCGCGAATTTCAGGGTCTAGTTATGGCCGAACCTGGATGTCGAGGGGCAGGCCAAGCGAGGTCCGGTCCTGCCGCTTCAGACCTTCATCAGTTCCTGTATTCCAGTTAGCCTCCCCGCAATAGCTGAGGGAGGAGACTATGGACCACCAACTACCGCCCAGCCTCCGAGCAACTACCGCAAATTTATCGAGGCGATAACAGCCGTCGCATTCTTTCTATCTTGCAAGCCAGGTAAAGCACTGCGGAGTGAGTCCACCCTGGGGGAACTGCCCGGATTCGACCGCGTACGAGTGACTGATCTATTGAAGAGTTGCGAGGAAGACCGCGACGGGCTAAAAACATACTTCTGTTTGCAATCGAGGGAATAGAGATGGGGCTAAACCTTGGGCAACTTGAGCGCATCACCGCGGATGTGCAGGCAAACGACCTTGACTGGGTGGAAGTAGCGGACGGTTCTTACTTCAAGGCCCTCACCATTCACGTCCCCACCAATACGGTCGCTTACGCGTTTCGTATGGATGCGGGCGCGCCGGACTTCCCCTCTCACTTTCACATCTGCCGAGCGATGTCATTCACCACCAAAGGCTGGTTCGGCTATCGTGAGGGGGCCAACCGTGTTGAGAACGGCATGTTCTCCTACGAAGCCGCGGGGTCCTTTCACACACCATTTAGCGATTGTTCAGAGGGCTTCGAAGCACGCGGTATCTTTGAAGGTGACAGCGAAATTCTCCTGCAAAATCACGCGGCGCCTGACCCAAATAGCGAGATCATCGGCTACCTGACGCTGCAGGATTTCATCGATATCGCTAGCCCATCGACGCACATTGTGCATGCTGACGGCCGCATCAGCGGCGAGCCACACTTTAAATACGATTTCTCCGGCGGGATTTCCGTAGTGTGATGCAGCGTTCACCCGACGCTGCTGTTCTGGGCAAACGAGAGAAACGTTAGACTTCGAGACACCGTCTGAACGATTCAATCAATGTGTTGCGTCGACCGGTAGAATCCACAACCCAATTCGGCCCTTCGCGGCTAACGCAATGTGGGATAGCCTCTCTCCGACTGATGGAGGGAAATCATGGATCTCATGTCTACGGCCCAGCTTCTGGGTAACTTCGGAGAGTTTGTTGGGGCAATCGCGGTGGTCGTGACCCTTGCCTACCTAGCGGTCCAGGTTCGGCAAAGCAGGGAAACCTTTGGAGCAAACACGCGGGCGTTGGATGAGGCGCAGAAGCAGGCGCGCGTCAATGCCCTGCGGGAACTGGCCTTCAACTGGAACGGCATCATCCGTGATGCAATGGGCTCGCGCGACGCAGCCGCCATTTTCTTGCGGGGAAATCGTGACATTGAAGAGCTCGACGAAATCGAACAGCAGATTTTTGTCGCCCAGCTGGTGCCCTTTTTCAACCAATCCCTCGTGGTCCTGCAAATGGCTCAGGAAGGATTGTTGGGCGAAGAGATCATTGGCGACGACATAAGCGAAGCGCTCGACGTCCTGATAGGTGATTTGCTCAGGAACAATCCGGGCGCTCGTGCCTGTTGGCAGACAATTGCACACGTCTACGTCCATAGAGATCATGTCAATAAGCTGCTCAAACGCGAAGGTGATTCAAGTAGGTTCACGTTCGGTAATCCGCTGGCGGCGCATACGAACGCTTAGGGCTACTATCGGCCGAACCCGAATAGCACGTAAATTCAGCTGGGATGTCTGCTGTTCAGCGTTGAGTGACTGCTGCGCCGCATAATTGCGAGACGGCTGTCGACCCCAATGGGACATTCGCGGCTCTCGACAACTGCGGT
>LJTR01000037.1 GCA_001303465.1 Phycisphaerae bacterium SG8_4 | reverse complement strand
AGCGCGGCCGAGAGGGAACCTGTCAGTCTTGCCATTACAGAGCGGTGGAAGGCGGCGGCCAGGCCTCCAGATTCGGGGACTTAAAGCGTGACTACTTTGTGATGCACGGGCCCGTGGGAGGCTCTACATGGATCCAGGATGCAACGTTCCTTCTCTGGGAAGGAAGGGACCTCGACAGAAGAGCTCTGGACCTGAGCAAACAGCGTGCAAAGCTCCTACTCCAAGAAGCGGCGTCGCTCGAGATCAGTTTGTCCAGGCCAGGATACGCAACACTGAAAGTCACGAACGAGACCGGCCACAAGCTGCCATCCGGTTACGAAGAGGGCCGGCGCATGTGGGTGAACGCCGTGTTCATGGATTCGTCCGGAAACGTGATTAAGGAAATCGGTAAATACGGCGACAAGCAAGATTCTATCCTCGGAGAGCCTGTCAAAGCAACGACGCTTTTGGATCCCGACCAGACTCGGGTATATGAGGTTCTTTTCGGGATAAGCGAAGCCAGAGCGCGGAAATACGGCAAGAGCCCCGGCAAATCGTTCCACTCGGTCCTTAACGACTACATCATAAAGGACAATCGCATCCCGCCGGAGGGCTTTGACAATGCCAGGTTTGCAGAGCATCTCTCGCAGCCGGTCGGCGCCACATACGCCGACGGCCAGCACTGGGATCAATTCGAACTGGAATTGCCCAAAGGCTGCAAGAAAGTCGTTTTCAAGCTGATGTATGAGTCGATGTCGTGGGAGTACCTGAAATTCCTGGCCGACGAAAACAAGACAGATGACTGGGGAAGGCGCCTTTACGATGCGTGGACAAAGACGGGAAGATGCGAGCCCACAGAGATCGCAACAATCGAGAAGAATCTCTGAAAATCGGTGAGGCGCTCTAACGCCAAGGTTAAGGCTCGCAGTTCATGTCAGAAGGACCACAGGTGAAACTCACGACCGAGCGGCTTCGGAAGCAGTTGGAGAAGAGGGTCGTCTCACAATGCACGACTACCCGTCCGGACTTGGAGCATTTCGCGACATCGATAGCCGGGGCAACCTTTGAGCGAATATTCTGTAAAGGCAAGCATATCTTTTTCGATTTTGGCTCCGATCGATTTCTGAACAATCACCTTTTGATGAGAGGCAGATGGAGGAGGACTGCCGATCGCTTCCTGCTGCTGCCTGCGGAAATCTGGATTGCTTTTGAAGTTGCGAACTGTACCGTCTACAACTACATGGGTCAGGTATTTAGAATCTTTGACGCAGGCCGGTTGGTAGAACACCTGAATTCACTGGGGCCGGACATAATGGATGAGAATTGCACAGAGCAAGACATTGCACGCGCCCTTTCGCAGCGGTCAGAGCCCTTGGGCGAGCTGCTTCTTGATCAGGCCGTTGTCAGTGGTGTCGGTAACGTTGCCAAGAGTGAATCGCTCTTTCTGGCCGGACTTGGCCCCGAAACCAGGGCAGAATGTCTGTCTGAGGATTCTCTGGTGCGGTTGGCACGTTCGATCATGCAGGTAATGTGGGGCAGCTACAGATCCGGCGGACGCTGGACTCACCGTGTTTATCGCAGAGCCGGAAAGCACTGCTTTGAGTGCGGGGCCAGGATCATCATGATTCGCCAGGGCAAACAGAAACGCTCCACGTATTTCTGCCCCAGCTGCCAGCCGAGAGGTTGAATCAGACGATCTCACAACTTACCTCAATAGCTGAGTCAAGAAGGTGTCTGCCGTTTTGATATGGGCCCTGACTTTCCTTCGGCCCATGCGCCTGAGCTGAAAGTTCATAACCCGCATTCGAGGATTTTCCGCAAATACCTTTCTGTGCTTTTCCACAAATCGCCAGAATAGACTATCCCATATTTCACACCACGGCCCGGGGGTAAAGTCGCTCATTTTCTTAACATAGTTGGATGAGCTGATATAGGGTTTTGAGGTAATCAACCCCCCATCAGCATACTGACTCATTCCGTAGACGTTGGGCACCATGACCCAATCATATGCGTCTATGAAAAGCTCCATGAACCACCTGTAGACCTCATCAGGGTGGATTTCGCAAAGGAGCATGAAGTTACCGAGTATCATCAGCCTCTCGATATGATGGCAGTAGGAATGGCGAAGGACGCGGTTTATTATTGCGTCAACCGGGTCGATGCCCGTGGTTCCGTCATAGAATGTCAGCGGCAGCTTGTTAGAGCAATTCCAGAAATTCGATTTTCGCTGCTTCTCGCCGATGAATGTGTACGCTCCACGCACAAATTCGCGCCACCCGATAATCTGTCTTACGAAACCTTCGACGCTGTTTATAGGAATCCGGCTGCGATCGGCAGTCTTCAGGACCTCATCCAAAACTTCCTTCGGCGTCAACAGGCCAACGTTAAGCAGTGGAGATAGAGCCGAATGAAAGACAAAGATACTGTTGGCGGATATCGAATCCTCGTAGTCGCCGAAGTACTTGAGCCGCTTTGCAGCGAAGTCCTTTAGCCATTGGCGGGCTTGATGCCGGGTCACAGGAAACACGAGGTTGTCAGCGTCACCGGGATTCTTGCTGTAGCCCTTGGTGATTCTAGAAGCCAAACTTCTTGAAGGTTCACGTGCCGGCTTTCCGGGCTCTGGTATGTGAAGTCCTCTGGGCAGCTTCTTTCTGTTCTGCGGATCGAAGCTCCACTTCCCGCCGACCGGTTTGCCATTTCTCACGAGAATATCGAACCGCTTCCTCTGTCCGATATAGAAACTGGACATCGAGAGATTCTTGCGGGTCATGAAGAAATCCTGAAGAATATCTGCGGAAGTCAGGAATGATGGCGAATCCAGCAAATGCAACTGCCTGCCGTAGGCCTGACATTCCCTCTGCAGCCGACGGGACAATTCGCAGTCACATACGTCTGCTACATATACATCTTGCAGACCTTTTCGCGAAACCAGTTTTGTCAGACACGAGGGCGAACCCGCAGGGCCCTGCTTAACGCACCTTACTCGGTATCCGCGGGCGAGCAACTCGGCTTTGTATGCTCGCATTGAGTCGAGGTGGAACAAGAGCTTCTTCCTGTGAAACTTGAAATCCGCAAAGAAACGCCTGTCTTCAACGAGATACACGTCTCGGACTTCTGACAACGCGGGATGGGCTTCAAATAGCTGGTGCGGAAAGACTATAGCGATCTTCTTCATTTCTCTCTGACTCGCAAGCAGGATCCAAACACAAGTCCTGCGGCCATCTAAGCTACTGAGTCTAATGTATGTCGGCTCATAAATCAACAAAAGCTGGAGGCTACTCACCCAAGGCCGAGACTCAGAATTATTCAGGTCACAGTTTTAGAGTCAATGCTGCAAAATAGATCGGGAAAGCGTATAATAGCAACAGATGAATGATCATAGGCTCATTCTTGTCACCGGGGCCACCGGCTACGTGGGTGGCCAGTTGATCCCTAGCCTTCTCGACCAGGGGTACGCGGTAAGGGTGCTTGTCAGAGATCCAGCCAGGCTCAAGGATCTAGCCTGGAGTTCAAGGGTGCAGGTTTATGTTGGGGACATGCTCCAGCCAGATACGTTGGCACCTGCGCTCTCGGGTGTGGATTCAGCTTATTACTTAGTTCACAGCATGACTGCCGGGGCCGACTTCGTCGAACGAGACGTGGCCGCGGCGCGGAATTTTGGGCAGGCGGCGAGAACTGCCGGTGTAAAGCAGGTGATTTACCTTGGCGGCCTTGGCAGCGACAACGCCACGCTGTCGGAACACCTGCGGTCACGTCAAGAGACGGGCCAAGCGCTGCGAGAATCCGGCATCTGCCTTACCGAGTTTCGAGCCGCAATAGTTGTCGGGTCAGGCAGCATATCGTTCGAGATGATACGATATCTTACAGAACGCATACCGATAATGATTTGCCCTCGCTGGGTCCGGACCAGAGTCCAACCAATAGCAATAGAGGATGTTGTATCCTATCTGGTGGCATCATTACGAGAACCCCGCAGTGCAGATCAGACAATCGAAATAGGAGGAGCCGATGTTCTGACATACGGAGAGTTGATGAAGGGTTACGCCCGTGTGCGAGGTCTTCGCCGTCTCTTACTGCATGTTCCAGTTCTTACACCTCGTCTATCCTCATACTGGGTCCACTGGGTCACTCCCATCTCCGCACCCTATGCCCGTCCCCTGATTGAGGGCCTTCGAAGCGAGGTAGTTGTAACAGAAAGAGAAGCCGGTGAATTGTTCCCCGAAATTGAGCCGCTATGTTACCAAGACGCTGTCGCCAGGACCCTGTCGCAGCTGGATCCGGAATACTGCGTGGGCACGGGGGGATCTACACAGGATGCATCTAGCCCCACCGTGCGCAGCAAGAGTCACAGCGGTTTGATTTTGGAAGTCAGGCAAAGGCAGGTCCATTCACAGCCTACCGCAGTGTACAAGGCTATTACTGAACTTGGTGGGCCAAACGGCTGGCCGTGTGACATGGCATGGCGTTTGCGCGCCGCTATTGACAGAATCATTGGAGGCATTGGGATGCGCAGAGGCGGGCCAAGAGAAGACAACCTCAAGCTGGGAGACACCGTCGATTTCTTCAGAGTCGTCAAGATAGAACCTGACAGAATGATCCGGCTCAAAGCTGAAATGAAGTTGCCGGGAGATGGGTGGCTGCAATTTGAGATCAGGCCAGTCTGCGAAGACCTCACCAGCCTTGTCCAGACCGTTTTTTTCGCACCAAAGGGTCTGCTCGGACTCATCTACTGGCATATTCTCTGGCCTATACACAAGCTGATTTTTCGCAGAATGATCAATGAGCTTGCTGAGAGTGCCGAACATGCTTAGAATGTGTGCCGGAATCAGGCTCCCAAGTCTCGCCTGACAATGGGGGCTTTGTTCTTAGTCCTGGATTGGATTAGGCGGGTCCTGTTGGGCAAATGCAGGCGTCTGTTCTTTGGCGAACCCTATTGGAAAGGAAGAGAAATGGCCAAGTTGAGTGTGGGAGACAAAGCCCCGGCCTTTGCGCTGTCGGGTCAGGACGGCAAGAAGGTCTCGCTGTCCGATTTCAAGGGCAAAAAAGTTCTTCTGTATTTCTATCCAAAGGCCGATACTCCAGGCTGTACGAAACAGGCCTGCAGTATTAGAGATGCTTCGAAGCAGTTGAAGAAACTCGGGGCCTTTGCGATAGGGATCAGCCCGGACGAGCCCGGCAAACAGAAGAAGTTCGATGATAAATACAGTCTTGGATTTCCACTGTTGTCGGATCCCGACAACAAGGTGGCCAGAGCGTATGGAGCCTGGGGCAAGAAGTCCATGTATGGCAAGACCTATGAAGGCATCATACGATCGGCCTTTGTTATCGATGGCCAGGGCAAGATTGCTCAGGCTTCGTATAAGGTCAAACCTCTGGACACCGTTCCAAATGCCACGGACGTTCTTGGGTAGTCTTTGCTCGCTTTAGATGGAACGCCCATCAGTAACGAGCAAGCACGAAGCGAAGCGGCCCGGAATCGAGATGACGTAATTTCCAGGCATTTTGGGGGCTCGGCAGAATTGGAATCACGGACAGAGCTAACGAAAAGACTGAAAACATTTTTTGACAGGCAGCGTCTCGCAGTCTTGTCAACGCAGAAGAGAAATCGGCCGTATGCGAGCCTGGTGGCTTTTGCGGTGACAGATGACTTCAAGAGCTTCGTTTTCGCCACCCCGCGCACAACGCGCAAGTACGCCAACATCATGGCCAGCAGCAGAGCTGCGCTGCTGATTGACAACAGGTCAAATCGGGCGAGCGATTTCAGAAAGGCCATGGCCGTTACGGCTGTCGGAACTGTGCGCGAATTGCGCAAATCTCCAAGAAACCGTTTGATTCGCCTCTACACAGACAAGCACTCTCACCTTAAGGACTTTGTCAAGTCACCAACCTGTGCAGTTATGTGCCTGGAAGCTGAGACCCTGCATATAGTGGATCGATTTCAGCACGTGATCGAGTTGCATCTCGACAGATGAATTTTGCATACAACCTATCACAGATGCAGAGGGCAGACCGAGGGCTCCTGGGGGGAAAGGCCTATGTTCTTGCCCGCATGGCGCAGGAGGGATTCGGCGTGCCGCAGACAATCTGTATCTCAACCGACGCCTACGCTATGTTCATGGATCAGACCGGTTTGCGAGCACAGGTTCTTATGGAGTATCATCGCAAGCAATTCGATCAGATGCGCTGGGAGGAGATGTGGGACTGTTCGCTGAGAATACAGAATATGTTCACCAGGACACCGATACCGACTGCCCTGGCCGACCACCTGCGGGATGCAGTCGTCAAATCATTTGGCAATAAGCCGGTGGCCGTCAGGTCCTCGGCGGTTGGGGAGGATTCGGCCAAGTCTTCCTTCGCCGGTCTGCACGAATCCTATCTGAACGTAAGAGGTCCGGAAGACGTGCTTGAACACATCAAGCTCGTGTGGGCCTCCACCTGGTCCGATGCGGCGATTCTCTATCGAAAGGAAATCGGACTCGATGTAGAGAACAGCAGTATGGCCGTAGTGATCCAGCAACTCGTTCACGGCCAGGAATCAGGCGTCATCTTCGGCAGAAGTCCGGTTGACCATTCCAAGGCAGTGGTGGAAGCTGTTCACGGTCTGAACCAGGGTCTCGTTGACGGTACCGTGGAGCCTGACAGGTGGATGATAGACCTGGTCTCCGGAAAGATCGTCTCTCATACACCCGCGCAGCGCTTCAAGGCAGTCGTTCCTGCTCACAAAGGTACAAGGATAATCAGGCTGACGGCAGAGAAACGCAACAAGCCTCCTCTGACAAAGCATAAGGTGGAGCACCTGTTCGGCATCGCCAAGAGGCTGGGCAAATTGTTCGGATCGGATCAGGACGTCGAGTGGACTTACGATCGTTCCAGGCTCCGGCTTCTTCAGTCAAGGCCCATAACCGCGACCAGTGGCTCTGAAGACACCGAGAACAGACAGTGGTATTTGACGCTCCGGCGCAGCTTTGAAAACCTTGTTGAGCTAAGGAAGAAAATAGAGAGCGAAATAATACCTGGGATGGCATCAGAAGCAGAATCTCTCAAGAAGGTGGTTCTTGAGAAGATGTCGGATGAGCAGTTGGCAACTGAGATCTCGGAAAGGATCGGTATATGTGAAAAGTGGAAGAAGCAGTATTGGGACTTCTGCATTCCCTTTGCCCATGGGATCCGACTTTTCGGCATGGTCTACAATAGAACCGTCAAGCCCGAGGACCCATACGAGTTCCTGGAACTACTGGCGGGGACCGGTCTTAAGAGCATTCAGCGAAATGAAAGACTTCAGCAGCTTGCCGACAGGCTGAGGCAGGACAAGCATATGGCAGAACTGGTTAAATCCGGAAAGCTGCCCAACGACTCGGCTTTCTCGGATGAAGTGACGGCCCTAGCCGAGCAGTTGCGGACCGCGTCGGCGCTGACGGTTAGCTTACCGGAGCTGCGGTCCAGGATGCTTGAGTTCGTCGCTGAAATGGCGCAGGTCGGGCATGAAGAAAAGCAGCGCAGGAGCCGTTCAAAATCCAAGCTCCAGGAGGGATTCCTCTCAAGCATGCCAAAGAGTGACCGCACCTTCGCTTCGGAGCTGTTGGAGCTGGCCCGTGCAAGCTATCGCCTGCGAGACGATGACAACATATATCTAGGTCAGATCGAGAGACGGCTCCTGGATTCGCTTGAAGAAGCTCGCAAGCGATCTGTGGCGGCGTCTGAGATTGCACTTGATATATCATTGGCCGGCAAAGTTGCGAGGTGTCTGAGAGATCCGAATTATCGGCCTGAGAGCGGAAGCTCGGAGCCCGTCAAGGTCCGGGACAAACGCGTCATGGCCCGGCAGCTCATCGGTCAACCCGCAGGCGCCGGCCTGGCCACAGGTCGAGCGAGAGTTATCAGACAGGCTGAGGACCTGTTTGCCTTCAAGAAGGCCGAGGTTCTCGTATGCGACGCCGTGGATCCGAACATGACCTTCGTTGTACCTATGGCCTCGGCGATTGTGGAGCGCAGAGGTGGGATGCTTATCCACGGTGCCATAATAGCACGCGAATACGGGCTTCCGTGTGTGACTGGGATCCCTGATGCCGACAAGATCATTCGTACAGGAAGCCAGGTCACAGTCGATGGCTATCTCGGAATAGTCACCATTAATACAGCTTCTAAATCGGTGCCTCTTTAAATGAGTCTCTGGAAGAAACTCAGCGGTAATCGCATGTTCGGCGCGATCATTTGCCGGGTGGATGACGGTGCGGATGTCGACAGGACGTCGGATGGGCCGGCTCAAAAGGTGGACTGGCTCCGGGTTATGCCGTTTTTGGCACTTCACCTGGGCTGCATTGCCGTAATCTGGACAGGCTGGAGCACCGTAGCAGTCTGGGCCGCCGCAGGCCTGTATCTGATCAAAAGGATGCCGCAACAACCGTCATCATTATCCGACGGCCGCGCGAAATGTTTTCTTCTGGTGGGAATATGATGTAACCTATTACTTTCTCAAGCTCCTTGAGCACCTGGGCATTGTCTGGGATGTAGGCAATTTGCCAAGAGACAAGCAAGATGGATGTCGTCTGGACGGGTTCAAAGGCAGGCAGAAAAGACAAGAACAGGATACATAGAGAATTTGAAAATGCGGATCGCGATTATTGGCAGCGGAATATCGGGACTTACGGCGGCTTATCTGCTTCACAAAGAGCACGAAATAGTAGTCTACGAACAGAACGACTACGTTGGCGGGCATGCCAATACCATCGATGCCAAAGTCAAAGACACAGGCTATCCTGTTGACACGGGTTTTATCGTCTTCAATGAAAAGACCTATCCGAACTTCGTCAAGCTCTTGCGCCAACTCGGCGTCGCCTGGAAGGACAGCAGGATGAGTTTCAGTGTCCATTGTGAACGGACAGGCCTTGAGTACAGTCCGAGTTCGCTGGGCTCGCTGTTTGCGCAGCGCCGCAACATCCTAAGGCCAGTCTTCTGGCGAATGATCTGGGATATCTTCCGTTTCAGATCCAACTGCGGGTCGGTGCTCAGAGAACCCACAGATCTGACCCTGGCCGAGTTCCTGGAAAGAAGTAACTGCGGTCCGTACTTTCGTGACTACTTCATAGTTCCCATGGGAGCGGCTATCTGGTCGGCGGATCCCAGGAGTCTCGGCCAAATACCTGCGTCGTTCTTCGTTCGCTTCTTTGACAATCACGGCTTTCTGAACGTCCGCAATCAACCGCAGTGGCTAACGATTCGGCAGGGCTCCCGAAAATACGTCGAGGCCCTGACCAAGGGGTTCACAGAGCAGATTCGCCTCAACAGTCGGGTCGAAAGTGTGCGCCGGTTCAGCAAGCACGTTTCGGTCCGAACAACCGCGGGAAACGAGGAGGGCTACGACCAGGTAATTATCGCCACGCACAGTGACCAGGCATTGGCCTTGCTTGCCGACCCGAGTGAATCCGAACGTCAGATGCTTGGCGCGGTTCCATATAACAAGAACGTGGCCGTCCTCCACACCGATGTGCGCCTGCTGCCGAAGACAAGAAGGACTTGGGCCAGCTGGAACTATCATATCCCCACAGAGCCGCAGGCGAGTGTCGTACTCACATACAATATGAACATGCTTCAAAGTATTGAGGCACCGGCCACGCTTTGTGTGACTTTGAACAGCGAGAAGGCGATAGATCCCGCACAGGTTCTGTACAAGATCGAATATGCCCACCCGCTGTTCAACACCGAATCGGTCAAAGTCCAAGGCCAACACCAAAAGATAAGCGGCGTCAACCGAACCCATTATTGCGGTGCCTACTGGGGCAACGGTTTTCATGAGGATGGCGTGAACAGCGCTTTAGCCGTCTGCAGGTATTTTGGGAAGGGGCTGTAGTTTTGAATAGCGCGATCTATGAGGGCAAGGTGCGTCACAGACGGTTCCGGCCGGTCGAGAATGTCTTCGAGTATCGACTCTTTATGATGTATCTTGATCTGGCTGAGTTGAGCCAGGTCTTCCAAGGACGGTGGTTTTGGTCGATCGACCGCTGGAACCTCGCCTTTCTAAAGCGAACAGACCATCTTGGCGATCCCGGAAACTCCATCGACAGTTCGGTTCGCAGTCTAATACTCGAAGAGACTGGGCTGGGGGCGGGTGGGTCTATCCGCATGCTGACCCATCTGAGATACTTCGGGCACTGCTTTAATCCGGTAAGTTTCTTCTACTGCTTTGACGCCTCGAACGAGCGTGTTGAGACAATTGTTGCCGAAGTGAGCAATACGCCGTGGCACGAGCGCCACTGCTACGTGCTCACTGAAGCCCTGAACGATGCTGCCGCGCCGTGGAAACACTATCGCTTCGGCAAAGAGTTCCACGTCTCACCCTACATGGATTTGGATATGGACTATGACTGGCGTTTCCTTCAGCCGGCAGACAGGATCCAGGTCCACATGCAGAACTTCGAGAGTAAACAGAAGCTTTTCGACGCAACCCTGAGCCTGCGTCGCACCGATCTTACCGGACGAGCTCTCGCGCGGGTTTTGTCAAGATATCCGGCCATGACCCTTCAGATCGTGACAAGGATCTACTGGCAGGCACTGAAGCTGCGATTAAAGGGGGCCACCTTCTACCCACATCCCGCCAAACGTAGCCCAAGCGGGGAGTAAAGCACATGAGCGAAAGTATCGTACCCGACAACGCCGACTTCGATCTGGCACAGCCACCCGGACGTCTGGATGGGTGGGCAAAGAAGATCGTTCATCGACTGTTAAGCAAAATCGCCTGGGGTCAGATCAGAATTGTCGAAGATACTGATGCCGCTGTGTTCGGAAAGAGACAGGCTGATGAAGAACCTGAGGTGACGTTGGAGATACTCCATTCTCGCTTCTACTCTGCGACCGTCTTGGGCGGCAGTGTCGGCCTGGCCGAAGCGTACATAGCCGGACTCTTCAAGTGCAGCGATCTTACCGAACTGGTCAGGATAATGGTTCGAAATCTGTCTGTTCTCGAGCACGTAGAGTACGGACCCGCCTGGATAAGCCTTTTTCTGAGGAAGCTATTCCATTTTCTCCACCGAAACACGAAGCTTGGCAGCCGCCGCAACATTCTGGCGCACTACGATCTTGGCAACCAGTTCTACTGTCTCTTTCTCGACAGCACCATGACGTATTCCTGCGGGATATTTGAATCCGAATCGGCTTCTCTGGAAGAAGCGTCACTGGCCAAATACGATAGGATATGCCGCAAGATACATCTGGAGCCACAAGACCGTGTTGTTGAAATCGGAGGCGGCTGGGGTGGTTTTGCCGCTTATGCGGCAGAGAACTTCGGCTGCCATGTCACTACGACGACGATAAGTGACAGCCAGCACGAATATGCGACCGCCTTAATTAACCGCAAAGGTCTGAACAAGCAAGTCGAGGTCCTTAAGAAAGACTATCGGGATCTGTCCGGACAATTTGACAAATTGGTTTCAATCGAAATGATCGAGGCCGTCGGACACCAGTTTCTGGAGACATTCTTCAAGACCTGCAGCAGGCTTCTCAAGCCTGAGGGAATCATGGCCTTGCAGGCGATTACCATAACCGACCAGAGATACCGCCAGCACGTCCGTGACGTGGATTTCATAAAGCGATACATCTTTCCGGGAAGCTGTCTGATAGCGGTCACAAATATCTGTGACGTTGTCACACGTTCGACAGATCTGAGGCTGATTCATATGGAAGAGATCACGCCCCACTACGCGAGGACTCTTCGCTGCTGGCGCGAGAGATTCCTGAGCAGGATTGAAGAGGTGCGGAATCTGGGCTTTGCGGCCGGTTTCATGCGCCTTTGGGAATATTATCTGTCATATTGTGAAGGTGCATTCCAGGAGCGTTACATAGGAGACGTGCAAATGATATTCTCTAAGCCTTTGTGCAGGCAAGAACCGTTTCTTGGCAGGCTGTGATGAAGCAGACTCGATCAACACTACGACAGGGCTGGAGCATAGTCGGGCTCAACATCGGGTGGTTCGCCTGTGTCCTTGCCGCCGCCTGGAACGTCCACTGGTTGAGCATCTTGATAGTGTCCGTACTCGGGGCGATTCATCTGGCTGTGATAGGACGAGCAAGAGTGATACCTGCAATCCTGCTCATGGCGGCATCTCTGGTCCTCGGCCTGGCCCTCGACACCGCTCTCATAATGCTCGGGACTTTCGAGCCAAATCGTTGGCTTATGCCATATCCGATGACCACCATCTGGCTTCTGATGCTTTGGGTGAACTTCTCGCTCGTTCTGAACGAGTCGCTTCAGTTTTTGCAGCGGCATTTGTTGATCGCAGCGGTAATGGGCGCGCTCTTTGGTCCACTGGCCTACTTCGCAGCGAGTCGTTTGGGAGCGATTCATATAATGAATCCTGTGAACCGAAGATGCCCTTGATAAGTCTTATAGCCAAATCTCTGTATGGCCGTCCCTATCGCTTTCGGAAAAGATAGTGGCTGACAAACCACTCCGTTCCGCCGCTATAGCCCCATAATTCAGAACATGCCATAAAGAGGATACGCCAGCGCTGAAACCAGCGCCTAGCCTGATTCGCACCGTAGACGGACTCGAAGATCCGGATTATCTCCGATCTCGAGTGATCCATGTTTGAAAGCCAGCATTCGGCTGTCTTCTGATAGTGTGTTCCGGATAGACGCCAGTGATCCTCTATGATTAGATCGTCCTGGAAATACAGCAGAAGATCATCGGAAGGCATCAGGCCGCCGGTGAAGAAGTAGTGTCCCATCCAGTTGTCGTCACCTGTGGGTTCGAAAAGATAGGCGTATTCTTTATGGGTAAATATGTGGACAAATAGTTTGCCACCGCTATCGAGCCATCGAGACATGCGGTTCAAAAGCTGCTGATAGTTGCGCATGTGTTCAAACATCTCTATTGAGACTATGCGATCGAACGTCTGACCGGGTTCGAGTTTGTTTACGTCGGCTGTAATGACATGCAGGTTGTCTATCCCTTCCTCATCACATCGGTGTTCTATAAACTGGCGCTGACTTGATGAGTTGGAGACAGCCACAACGTTGCAGCCGGGAAACTGACGGCACAGCCGAAGCGAAAGGCTGCCCCATCCACAGCCCAGATCCATGATTTCCATACCGTCTTCAATCTGCGCTCGCCGCACGACCATATCAAGGGCTGCCTCTTCGGCCTCCGTAAGTGTCGAGGTATTCTGTGTCCACAGGCAGCAACTGTACTTCATGTACCGTCCAAGTATTCTCTCGAAGAATTCGGCGGGCACCTCATAATGCTGGCGATTCGCCGCATCGGTCTCAACTGCCACAGGGCTGTTCCGCAGCATATCGAGAAAATCCATTTTGGCTTTGAGTTCCGAAGCAGGGTCGTCTTTGCACTCCTCTTGCAGCCGCATTCGGTTTAGTCGCCGAATCCCGTTTCTAATCACCACATCCGGCACCAGGCCGCGCTCCATCAGGTCAATTATCCGCTTCATGATCGCCTCTCTTCGGAAAACCTGGCACAAAAGCAGACGTATTTCTCTGGCAACAGTTCACTCAACCGGAAAAAGCACTTCGTTGCGTCTGAGGAACCAAAGCTGAAAAGGCGGATCGTACCTTGCGAAGATGTCTTGCCCCGTGATTTGAAGCCCCTTCTTTCTTACGAATTCCTCCAGAAGTGCTCTGTTCGTTTCATAACTTTTTCTGCTCCACGATCCAGAGTATCGAATGGCAGCAATCTTACGACCTGGTATCTGCCTCAAGCGGACAGTGGAATCCAACGGTTCAGGCAGGGTTTCCATAGTGTATTTTGAGGGCATCAGAAAGCTGACAGAATATTTGCCTTCAAGCTCCTGCTGATTGACCGGAGCGGTCATGGCGATCTTCTCTGGGCCGGCCTTCTGATTGACCGGGGCAGTCATTGCTATGGATTCTCTCTTGCGGTTCTCACCTGAGATGTAGTTGAAGAGCCTTCTGAACGCGCTGTTTCCTGCCTCATCAAAGTCAGATTCAACAATGGTCTCAGCCACAATCTGTGGCTGATATTGCCGGACCTCAAACTTACCCTCTTTCTCGATCACTTCATATTTGGCTTTTTCTATTCCCACGGTTACACACGAACACAACAAGAATGGCAGCATAAGTATTACGATACATGCACCGGCCCGTCTCATAACGCAAGAACAAGGACATTCCTGTCGAACGGTCAATCTTGACATATCATTGCATCCTTTCCAAATTCCATTTTCTGCATTACCCTGACAGAAATGGCTCAGAAGCGATACAACAGTCCCAGGATAACCGAAATCTTGCTGTGCTGATCGACAATCGGGCTGTCGCTGATATCGCTTCCGAGCCACTGGTTCCTGAACAGCGAGAATATGCTCCAGCGCTCAGCCAATTGATAGTCCAACCCAATACCTACATATGGGTTGACAGAATCTCCGCTCTTGTACCGTGTTCTGGCAGCAGTCGCCTCCTTGGCGCGCACGCCGTAATAATAATTGTTGAGGTTGCTGCTGCGCCAGCTCAGTCCAAGCATGGGTCGCAGGCCTAGCTTGTCTATTCCAAGAGCCGACCTGACCGGTCTGACGTAGGTCAACCTTGTCTCCTGGCCGTTGTGATTTCCCAGTGCGTCCGTGACCCAGTCAAGGCCGATATTGCCCCATGAGCCCTCAAGCCACAGCTCGGCGCCTACATCCAAGGAGTTCCTGCGATCGCTCATTCCCGCCAGATAAGAGCTGTCGTCGGCATCGTAGCCATCCGTTCTAAACCTTGCCAGGCCCCTTATCGACCAGGTATCCTCGCCAAGGACTTCGTATGAGGCCGAGAGCCCTCGCATGGAAAAAGACTTGCCCTGATACATGTAGAAGGGCAGCGGGAATACCTTCGGGTCGACGCCCTTCAAAGGCTCGTCCTGTATCATCAGACCCGCACCGAGTAACAGTCGGGCCTGTTCGGTTCTTTGCTCCTGCTGTTGCTGATTCGCCCAAGTTGCCGGACCCATGAAAGTCAAAACAACAAGAGCGTACAGACAATTTGAGATTCTTCTGTCAAACATCTGGCTCCTAAGGTGTAATTGCCGGTCGCAACCGCAATCGCATATCTATCAGCCTTTCAAATCACGGGCGCAAAAGGCCGGATTGAGGAAGCTGCCGTTTCATCTCACAATCCCTTTGCCTCAGCCGACGCCCTTGCGGCCCTGACTTCCTGGCAGGAATTCATAGCGACTTTCCTGTTCATCTTGCTGCCCATATTACCAGAATGTGTCTGAGATTTCATCAAATCAGTTTTCCGAGGGCTTTATGTACGCTGGATCTATCTTGATGATGCCCGGCAGCAGTGATAACATAGGCCGTTAGTTCTCGGCAGTTAGATGTGAAGGGAGCACAATGAACCTGCACGATATTGCACGCAAAAAAAGGGATAATCCCAAGAAGATTCTCGACGAGATTCTCTTCCGCTGGTCGCCGCGAAGCATGACCGGTCAGAGAATGGCAGAAGACGACTTGCTGTCACTATTCGAAGCGGCCAGATGGGCACCGTCGGCATTCAACAACCAACCCTGGCGGTTCTACTATGCCCTGAGGGATAGCGATAGATTCCACGACCTGTTGGGATTGCTGGTCGAGAAGAACAGGCAGTGGTGCGTCAATGCTGCGTGCCTGATGATCGTCGTCTCAAAGAAGACATACGACCACAACGGCCGCCCCATGCGCAGCCATGCCTATGACACAGGTGCGGCATGGATGGCTCTAGCCATCGAGGGTATTCGGCGAGGATATGTCGTTCACGGTATGGCAGGATTTGACGATGAGGCCGCAACGAGGTATCTGGCGCTGACAGATGAATACCAGGTCAACGTCATGGCAGCGGTGGGACAGCCTGCCCCGGGAGTCGAGGCTGAAGCCGTATCACAGCGAAAGGAAATAGACGAAATCGCCATTTCACTCTAGTTGGGAGGCAGAGACCATGATCAAGATCATCGACGCGGACAGGAGACACTTTTCTGATTTCGGCTGGCTCAAGACGTACTGGCTATTCTCATTTTCTTCCTATTACGATCCGGACAACATTCAGTTTGGTGCATTGCGTGTCTTTAACGACGATGTGGTCCAACCGGGAATGGGCTTTCCCACGCATCCCCATGAAGAAATGGAGATCATTACCGTCGTTCTTGAAGGCGAGATAACGCATGAGGACAGCATGGGCAACAAGTCGGTCATCCAGCGGGGCGACGTCCAGAGGATGTCTGCCGGAACAGGTCTAACCCACTCGGAGTTCAATCTGGCCAGCGAGCCCGTTCACTTCTATCAGATATGGATACTCCCTGACGAGAAGGGTCTGTCGCCAAGCTACGACCAGAAGCGGTTCGATCCGGTCTCGTGGAAGAATGCGTTGTGCCCTGTGGCTTCCGGACAGGACTTGCCTGAGACTGTCGCGTTCCACACCAACGCTACTATCTATCTGGCTGATCTGGACGATGGCAAAGACATACAGTTCAAAAGCGACAAATCCCGCCGGGTGTTCGTCTACGTCACAACCGGAGAGTTGAAGATCAACGGTCAGAAAGTTCGACAACAGGATCAGGCTCGCATCGATCTGGAAAGTGTGATTCGCATAGAGGCCGCCAAGCCTGCCTCGCTGATTCTCATTGACGTACCGTCCTGCAGAGGTTGGGGATACAGCGGCGATACGCTGAAGGGAAAGCGGATTTGAAAGGCCGCCGACTTCCCGGCGGACATGGCGACAGACGCCGGCAAACCTACCCTGTTGCGGTATATGGGTTCCGGCAAGGCTACCTGTTGCCGACTGCGGACGCCGGGTTTGACAAATTGTGGTCGCGAGCCTATCTTAGCATCTATAGTGCTCCCGATTGAAGATTCGTGTTTTTGCGCGGGTAACTTGTGCCATAGGTAGGAGCTTTACAATAACAGTTTATCATCTTAATCGCGGGAATCTACTACCCTGAAGAGTATAATTACCTGTGATATTACGGCCAGTAAGGCTTGAAATGGCGAATCTATAAGTGGTAGCTGGAGCAAAGCGTCATGGAACAAAACACTCATTTTACACACGCCGGCAGAGTAACTGAAAACAATCGTCGTCTGATAATGCTGCTCTCGGTCTTCGTCGTGCTGCTCGTGATCTTTCAGGCCAGACAGTGGTTTACCGGTCTCTACGACAGGACTGCAAGACCTCGCCTGGTAACACCGCGCGGGGACCTGGCACAGGATGAAAAAAGCACCATTGAGCTGTTCAAGCAGGTTTCGCCTTCTGTTGTCTACATCACGAGCATCGCGGTCCAAAGAGACTATCTCAGTTTCCGGGCGATGGAGATTCCGCGAGGTACGGGCTCAGGATTCGTCTGGGACGAGAACGGGTATATCGTCACCAATTTTCATGTAATACAGGAAGGTCAGGCCGCCGAGGTTACTCTGGCCGACGGTTCACCATGGAACGCCAGGCTGGTCGGCGCAGAGCCGGATAAAGACCTCGCCGTTCTGAAGATAGATGCACCTGGCAAGCATCTTCGTCCGATCGCTGTCGGTTCATCTTCCGGCCTCGAGGTCGGCCAGAAGGTCTTTGCCATTGGAAATCCCTTCGGCTTTGACCAGACGTTGACTACCGGTGTGATAAGCGGCCTGGGACGAGAAATCGAGTCTGTGACCGGTCGGCCAATTCAAGGCGTCATTCAAACCGACGCCGCCATCAATCCCGGAAACTCCGGCGGCCCATTGCTGGACAGCGCCGGGCGTCTGATTGGGATCAACACGGCGATTGTCAGTCCCTCTGGAGCCTACGCCGGAATCGGATTTGCCGTGCCGGTCGACGCAGTCAATCGGATGGTGCCCCAGCTCATCCGCCATGGGAAGGTGGACAAACCTGTCCTAGGCATTACCATCGCCGACGACAGCGTCGTGAGGCGTTTGGGAGCGGAAGGGGTACTAGTTCTTGAAGTGGAACGCGGTGGCCCGGCAGCCATAGCAGACCTGCGCCCTACGAGGCGCGAGGCGCGAGGCAGAGTCGTGCTTGGAGACATAATTGTTGCCATTGACGACCAGAAGGTAAGTGAATCGAAAGACCTTTTTCGAATCCTCGATTCCCACAACATAGGAGATACGGTTCGACTTCGCATCCGTCGTCCGGACGGCGAAGTTGAAGTGGACGTCAGATTACAGGCGAAACCATAGTATTTCCGGCAGCTCAAGAACCTGCTCTATCTCATTCGGCGGCAACTGAACCGTCCGAAGACTGGCTCTGGGCAAATCTCAGTCGAAGATCCTCCACCCGCCTTCTATTCGCTCCCAAATCGGAGTATCCGACCCTGGAGCTCGACCGAACATGTATCACGTCACTCTCTTCGTCCATCCTCAACTCCAGATCATCTATGAAGCGAAATATCCTCGTGCTAAAGGTGGCCCACAGGTAACTGCCGTCCTCAAGCACAATCTTGCCTCCCATCTCACGGACGATTCGTTTGGCTTTTTCCCAATCGCTTTTTGGCGATCCGATAACCGCCAGCGGTTCTACATATGAGGGCAGATCCTTATCCTCACTACAAACACAGTTCGGCCTGGCCGAGCAGGGTCGCAAGCGACCAGCAACCATACCTACTGATGGCTTACTCCTCGAGATTATCGACAAGATGCTGAGCAAACAGACCAGACTAACAGAGGGAATCGCAATCCATAGAATCATCTTCTTTATATTGCTCCAACACAGCTTCTTGTTTCTCATATCACATCGAAGTCATGAATGCAATTCGGTTGCACCCAAATCGGGGCAATCCGAGCCCATCGATTGCCAATCTATTTTCAAAAGCTCCAAAAACAGCCCATTTGTGCCAAGGCCAATTCTTATCAGGCTTCAAAAGCACAGGGATCCCCCAGCCGCACAATGGTCGAGTAGATACAACATGGTTTTCTCATACGGGAGTGCTTTCTATTCGACTTCTTAAGACACAGCTCAGAAGTAACTTCTGATATTGTATGCATCGTCCTCGTGTACGTACGGTTTCTTCCTTGCGTCTGAATCGGTCTGTGTGAATATCAGAATTGCCCGGCCGCTGTACGGCTGATAAAGGATTAGCTCCTCACGTTCATCTCCACAAAGATCTACTGCGAATGCCTGTACTGCAATCTGACTCTTGCTTTCTCCCCACTGGAGCAGCTCTTTGACCAAAACCTCGTGCCTTCCCAATTCGGCCACGATGCGGCCATACCCATCCACCAAGGTACGATCAATGGGAATCCACAAAGACTGCTCATTACTGGCCTTCCAGCTTACCACGCAGGGAAAATCGGGATACCCGTTGTAATTCCTCGTCTGCTGGAATCCAGCCAGCTGCTCGCCATCGATTCCCCTGACAGTAATGAAATCTCCGACATGTCCACTACGCAGAACGATGACCTCCATGCCGGGTTCGTCATAAATGAAATTGCCTGCCCAAATGCCCTGTCCATGAGGCACTTCCTGCCGTGTCTTCTCCCAAAGAACTCCACCGGCCGATGACATACAGTAGACAGGCCCTGTCGAACACACGCTGATCAATGCCTCTTTACCCGCTGAAGGATGCAAATCTGCTATGGTCGTGCAGTCGGCATGACGGTCGACCTTCTTCTCCCAAAGGATCCGGCCTGTCGCATCTGCCATCAAGGTCCCGAGAAGCAGCTCATCTTTGTCGTCGAAGTCCATGTCACCAACAGTTGGCACGTGCCCCATCGAGTTGCTGCTGCCATGTATTTCCCAGAGGATCTCAAGCTTGTCGTTCAGAGCCACAGCATAACAGGGAACATGATTGCTCGCGCCGTACTTGAGGACTATCGATGGCGGCCTCTCTCTGCCCTCCAGGAAGGCGATCCGTCCTACAGGATGGCATCGACTGCGTTTGCCCCCACGAACCTCGAGATCCAGGGGGGACGGTATCTCTCGAAGGATCTGACCTGTATCTCCTTCAAGCACGTAGAGCATTGGTATCCCGTCTCTCCAGAACTCGGTCAACACTTCTGCCCTGCCATCGTCGTTCAGATCATGGATAAAGGCGATTCCCCTCAGCGCCGGCTCATTCCATACACCGTCTTCCATGTGTTTCTTCAAGAGCGGATCTCCCAATTCCCAGAGAGTCCGGCCTTGGTGGTCTACTGCCGCCAAGAAGCCCGGAGTCGTTTGTGGGCCTTGCCGATACAGGAGAAAGTCAACCTGGCGGTCTCCCGTCAGATCACCAAGGCATACGAAACTTCCCTTGTGGGAAGAAATATCGACCCTGTGACAGAGCTGCATCGAAATCTCTTGCGCCCTTGCCAGTCCCATCAACGCCGCCAGTGTAGGACCCATCCATTGTTGATTCCATCGATGCGGAACCTTGAGGCTGTTGTCATAGATATGCCTTATTCCTTCCTTCTCGAGCAGCCTGTGCATCTCCAAAGTGTGGTCGCCTCCGGCCGGCGTGGGAATGGAGGTTCCCCAATCTTGCTGCCCAGCCAGTACGAGCCTAGGCCTTCCTTGGAAGTACTCTTTCTGCCTGGAAACCAGCAAGTCGGGGCGGTAGGCCTCGAGCTGACCCACAGTTCCGTAGACCTGCTGCATACTGTAATGGAACCTGTCGAAGAACATGGGGGCATCCCAGGAAGCGGCATACCCGAAGAACTCGGGATAGGTCAGTATCAGGCTGAAGGCACCCCATCCGCTCTTACTGAAGCCCAAGAGCAGTCTTCCATCGGGTGTGCCGAGAGTAGAGTAGTGTTTTTCGACGAAAGGGACGACGAATTCCTTGAGGTAGCTTGCCTGCCGAGTCTTTGAATCAGTGGCATGATCTCCGTACCAAGGCTCTTTTTCGAATCCCATCTGAACGATGATCATGTCATATTCATTGTGAGCGTCCATCTGTTTGAGAACGCCGAGACCGTAGCCATATCTCTGGTCAAAGCCTTTTTCGACGGCAAGCACGTACAGGACACGGTAGTTCCTGTCGCTGCGATAGTCGTCGGGCAGGAGAACACGGATTTCTTGCCTGCCGTTCTGGTATTGCGTCTCGACAGTGTGGATCGTCACGCCATCCTGGACTTTGACTGGTATCTTACTCGACTCGGATGTCTTAGGGACGGGTCCGGGACTGCCCAGTCCAAGCGCATCGCCAATCTGGCTGAGGATTGGAATTCGTAATTTCCGGCTTTTGTCACTTACCTCATGGAACTTCCTGATCCTCTTCTTCCATCCCCCGAACTTCGCCCACTCGGCCAACCCAAAAGACTCCTTCTTTCCAACGGACAGCCATAGTTTTCCTTTTCGCCCTGAAGGAACGTAGGCGACAAGATAATAGCGTCCGGACTGCGGTAGAACGACAGTCTCACTACGGAGAATCCAGGAGTCGGTGCCGGTAAAGTGCTCATGAAAGAACCTGGGCTCTTTGACACTGTCGGTGGCAAAGCCCTTTGCTCCCTTGCCCTTGGGAAGTTCAAATGGAGAATTAGCTTCGGGCAAGCCCGGCCCCACTACCAGCATTGCAGGTCGAAAATCCTTCAGACGTTCAAGTACGGGAACGCCGATCTGTATGAAAAGCTCGAATCCCGCCCTGACATCGAAAGCGAGCCACACCTGCGCGGCTTGTTCGCCTATTTCTCGGTAGATTACCTGAGAGATATGAGGTTGAGCTATCAGCACGGCTGTATTGGGATCTGTGGCTGGTTTCGGACTGAAGATGGGTCGATGAGCCTCAGTTGTGTGGCACAGGGCCGAGAAAATCAGAACTGAACCTATTGCCACGTTCTTAGCTAGCATGGTCCGCTGTCCTTTCATGTCCGCGCTCGCATCCTTCTGTCGCCTACACGGACAGATCGAGTAATTGGCATGGTTGTTCCATGTTCCTTGCTATAAGCAACACTCAAACAATACCACGCCGAGCGGTGCCAGTCAAGAACGATGGCGACTGGTCAGAAGATCAATCTTCCGAAAGTGATTCATAGACCATGTCAAGAGCTCGCCTCAGAGTCCAAGCCTGCTCGCTGGCATCCTGATGGCCACTGCGAATCCGGCCAAGAGCGTTCTGCAGTACAGAGCGGTCTTCATCGCTAAAGGCGTTCGTATGGGATTTCAACAATGACTCGACAGCCACTTCGTATATGGCTGCACAGGCTGAAGGCTGCCCAGCATTGAACAAGGGTACTCCACGTCTGATAGCCAGTTCGATCACGCTCATCGCCTTGTCGGAAGCAGTGGGCTCAGACAGTGTCGGCAACAATACGCGGTCCACTACATGCAGCACGCCATTAGTCGCGCGAACGTCCGCGAGCAGTACGTTCGCCTCATCTACGCGGAAACTCCCCGTGGGCCGAATATTTAATTGGTTGCCTTGCAGTGTTTTGATCCGACGACCACCAAGGGAGATTTCCCCGGCCACCACGTGATACTTGAGAATGGCCGCGAGTCGATCCCGGTTCTCCAGTCTTAGCAGATCCGCTACGGTCCCATCCGGCAAGGCGGCAAAGGCGTCGTCCGTCGGCGCAAAGACCGTCAGAGGCCCATCGTCTTTGAGGGCATTCAGCAGACCCGCGGCCTCCGCAGCCGCCAGGAGCGTTTTGAATTGCCCGGCGGCTTCGGCCGTAGCCACGATGTCCTTTGGCATAATCACGGTGTCGATAACGTGAATGACGCCATTTGAAGCATCAATGTCCGCTTTGATTACTTTGGCACCCGCCACTCTGACCTCTCCATCTTTCGCCGCGATCAGCACGCTGGAACCCTGTACCGTATCGGCCTTGGGCAAATCAACCACCTGATTGGCCACTATCCGTCCCGGGACGACATGATATGTCAGGATATCCACCAGCTTCGCGCGGTTCTGGGGTTTCAAGAGCGATTCGAGAGTTCCCTTCGGCAGCTTGGCAAAGGCGCCATCTGTGGGCGCGAATACGGTGAACGGCCCGGGTCGTTTCAGAGTATCAACGAGTCCCGCGGCCCCGACAGCCTGCACCAACGTATTGAATTGTCCGGCACCTGCTGCCATCTCGACGATATCCTTGTTTCCGCCCGAACTGTCAGCCCAACTTATAGCAGTCGCTTCATTCTCGGCAGTGGCCTTCTCGGCCCTGATCGAACTAACCTCCAGCCGAAAGGGGCCAGCATTCTTGTCAGCCAACGTAAAGCCCACGCTCTGGACCTCATTCGCCTTAAGGGCCCCGACACCCCCAACGCGCCTGCCAAACGCCGTATACTCGAATTCCTTCATGGCAATGCGAGCTTCTTGCCAGGTGTTCTTGAGCGTCTTCAACGGCGCACGATAGGATCCGGCCCCCCTACCGGAAGAATTCCTCAGGTTAACGTAGTAAGTTCTGCCATCACCTTTGACGCGGAGGACTATCGTGTCATAGCCGTCCAGCTCCAGGTCGGCAGGTCGAGTTCGAATAGAGGCAAAGCCGCCTCGATTCTCCAGCGACAGATTACCGGAGAACACGAGCGTATTGTCCTGACTTATTCGGAATCCCCCTTCGGAGATCCCACCCATAACGTTGTCGTTAACTGAAATCCATTGCTCGGCAACCAGAGGATTCTGGAAGTCTATCAACGGTTTACTCATCGGCTCAGAGGCGATCCCAATGGATAGTGAGCCAAAGAGGCCGGCCCAGATTGCCAGCATTGCAACTGAGTTTGAATTGGTGATCTTCATTTCTGTATCCTCTCAACAGGATTTCTTGATGCATAGTGCTCGAGATTGAAAATTCCCGTTCTTGCGCGGGTAATAGGCGTTACAATAACAGGTTATGGTTCTACTCGCGGGAATTTACTACCCTCAAGGGTATAACTCATTCAAACAAGCATCGTTATGCTCTATTGGAGTAAGTATACGGCAGTGCCAATCTTATTTGTTCGCATTAAACCAAGATATCTTTTGCTTCTCTACATGAGCGGTTCCGTTCGTGGCGGCTTATTGGCTTTAACTGCCGTATTCTCCTGGCTTGGCCGGATGCCTGTCTTGCAGAGAGACCTGCTTCTGTCACCAAGCAGAAAGATGCAACCGGTGTGTTTGCCGTAACCGGCGGCGTGTTCTTGACCTCTTTGGGATTGAGAGGTAAACTCCGATGGTCGGTGGGTTGACGATTAGAATTGGTGATGCGTTAAGAATGACCAATATGCAAGAAAGATCGAAGAAGAATTGGCGAACCGATCCTCAGCTGCGCCGCACTCGTACGATTGTGCTTGATGAAGGTACTCCGGAGTCGAAGCGATCCGAGATTCTGAGGTACTTTGACGCAACTTTCGACATTGATGAAGCGCTGCTGGAAGTTTTGAAGTACGACGAAACCTTCTTCCAACGTGCAGATCCGTTGCGTCATCCGCTGATATTCTACTTCGGTCACACTGCTGTATTCTATATCAACAAGTTAATACTTGCCCAACTGATGGACGAGCGGATCGATCCGGTCTTCGAATCCATGTTTGCCGTCGGCGTGGATGAGATGTCCTGGGACGACCTGGACGAAACGCATTATGATTGGCCGACCGTAGATGCGGTGCAGGCCTACCGCCATTGCGTGCGTGAAAGGTTGACCAGACTTGTGCAGACGCTGCCGTTGAGTATGCCCATAACCTGGGACAACCCATGGTGGGTAATCATGATGGGCATCGAACATGCACGGATTCACCTGGAGACATCGTCGGTTCTGATCCGCCAACTTCCCCTGGAACAGGTTCGTCGCCATCCGCTCTGGAAAATCTGTCATACAACCGGCGAACCGCCTGAGAACGAGTTGTTACCTGTGCCCTCCGGGAACGTGCAGTTGGGCAAGACCAGAGACCACGCCCTTTACGGCTGGGATAACGAATTCGGTCGGTACGAAGAACACGTGGATGCTTTTCGAGCCGGTCGTATGCTGGTGAGCAACCGTGAGTTCCTCGGATTCGTAGAAGACGGTGGCTACCGCATACCGAAATGGTGGACCGAAGAGGGCTGGCGCTGGCGCGAATACGAGCAGGCTGAACACCCCCGATTCTGGAGGCCTGCAGGATCCGGCAATTACCGCCTGCGCTGCATGGTCGAAGAAATCGACATGCCCTGGGACTGGCCGGTAGAGGTGAACTACTTGGAGGCCAAAGCCTTCTGTAACTGGAAGAGTGCCGTCTCCGGCAAACCTATCCGCCTGCCCACGGAACCAGAGTGGTATCGATTGCGCGACGGTCTAGTCGAAACAGATCAACCCTATTGGCCTGTGGCGCCGGGCAACATCAACCTGGAACACTACGCCTCTTCCTGTCCGGTGACAGAATTCGCGTTCGGCGACTTCAACGACATTGTCGGCAATGTTTGGCAATGGACAGAGACCCCCATCACTGGGTTCAAGGGTTTTGAGATTCATCCCTATTACGATGACTTCTCCACTCCCACCTTCGACGCCAAACATAATCTCATCAAAGGAGGCTCCTGGATATCGACCGGCAACGAGGCCACGAGGGATTCGCGATACGCTTTTCGCCGTCATTTCTATCAGCACGCGGGATTTCGCTATGTCGAATCGGCCAAACAGGTGTCTGTCGCCGTGGACACCTATGAAATGGACGATTCTATCGCACGTTATTGCGAGTTCCATTACGGGCAGGCCTACTTCGGCGTGCCGAATTTTCCGACGGCCCTGGCGGAAATATGCCTTCAACTGACCCGGGATAGGCCCCGGCGAAAGGCCCTCGACCTCGGCTGCTCTGTGGGCCGGGCAAGTTTTGAATTGGCGCGCGGCTTCGACAATGTCACCGGGCTGGATTTCTCCGCCCGTGAGATACAGGTCGGCGTCGAGCTTCTTGAGCAAGGATTCACACGATACAGGCGCCTGGAGGAAGGCGAGTTGTTCAGCCTGGAAGAAGTCACGCTGGCGGATCTTAATCTCGATGCGATACGCGAGAAGGTGGCCTTCTATCAGGCGGACGCCTGCAATCTCAAAGAACTCTATACCGGCTACGATCTGATCCTGGCCGCCAACCTTATCGACCGACTGTACGATCCTCGCAAGTTTCTGATTATGATCCACCAGCGTCTGAATCCCGGCGGTTTGCTGGTGATAGCTTCGCCCTATAGTTGGGATGAAAACATCACCGACAAAGAAAAATGGCTGGGAGGTATTCGCAAGGACGGCGAACCCTACTCTACCTTGACGGCGCTTCACGAGATTTTGGCTCCACATTTCAATCCTGTTGGGGATGCTCTGAAGATTCCCTTTGTTTTGCGCATCACACAAAACAGGTTTGAGCATACGCTAAGTGAAGTGACGGTATGGGAGAAGAAAAGAAAATCAGAAAGAACTCCCGGACCGGTTTGAGTCCTTCTGCAATCACAAGTTCTATTGGTGAAGTTCCCAGCGCAACTCCCCCTATGAACGCTAAAACAAACCTTTACTCACTACCTCCGGCCGTGATATACTAATGGCCTATGTTGAAATTGGGATTCTTATCGTTGGTCATTCGCTGGTGCAGTTGCCTCAATGAATGAACATTCTTCTTGAGATGGGTCATGTAAATCATGGAAAAAATCACTTTCTATGGTCTCACGGATACGCAAACTAATAGATCCAAAGGTCCTCGTTGCGAGATTGCAGACTTGTCAGACAGTCAGCCTCAATCTAGTTGGCAGCATTCAGTTATAGTTCTGTCTGGGAGAACACTGGTATGACAGAAGCACGTGTTCTTCTGACTACTGTATGTCGCCCTTTCGGCGAAGCCGGTGAGGGTGATTCCGTCGGAGCGGAACTCTTCCATGCACAGGTAACGCGCGAACAGGGAATATTCAGTTATCGGCAGGTAATACGCTGTTGGGGATTGGACTATATAGCCGAGAACATCCAGGCGCCTGCGGTAGTCCTACACTATCCTTCAGAGCGAGAATTTGTCAGGGAACTCAAGAACCACAGATACGAGTATGTTGGTATCAACTTTGTGGTTGCAACCTTTCACAAGCTCAAAGGGATGACACAGCTGATACGCAGCCATGCGCCCGGGGCGAAGATTATTCTGGGTGGATACGGAACCGTATTATCAGATGCTGAACTCATGCCTTATGCCGATCTGATATGCAGGGAAGAGGGTATCGGCTTTATGCGAAGTTTGCTTGGAGAGGATACAGAAAGGCCGATCGCGCACCCGTATGTCCCGGTTGAGTCGCCGCGCGTGTATTCCTATCCGCTCAAGACCAAAGTAGCACATATTACCGGCGGACTCGGCTGCCCTAACGGCTGCGACTTCTGCTGCACCTCCCACTTCTTCAATCGCAGATACATTCCTTTTGTCAGGAGCGGACAGGAGCTTCACAAAATTGTGCTTGATATGGAAAGACAGGCTGAAGAAGCGGGCGATGACTTAAGCGGATTCATTCTGATCGACGAAGATTTTTTCCTTCAAGAGAAACGGGCGCGTGAGTTCCTCCAGTGTGTCCGTGAGAGAGGAAAACCTCTGTCTATCATGGGCTTTGGAAGTGTGCGGGGTCTCTCAAAATTCACGGCCGATGAGATCGCCGAGATGGGATTTGACATTATCTGGACAGCCTTTGAGGGCACAGAGTCAAGTTTTGGCAAATTGAAAGGAAAATCTTTCCCGCAACTCTATTCGTCACTGAAATCTCGCGGAGTCGCTCTGCTTTCATCAATGATAATAGGATTTCCTTATCAAGACAGGGCAAAGGTCATGGAGGAGTTCCGAATATTTACTGAACTCAGTCCTGCGCTCTGGCAGATACTTATTTATTTTGCGTTCCCAGGAACGCCACTCCACCGTCGGATGCTCGAAAATAACCGCTTTTTGCCCGAGTACCAAAACAATCCGGACTATCGTACTTTTGACGGCTTCTCAATGCATTTTGCTCATCCAAACTTCTCTGCGTCTGAACTGAAAGACCTTCAGCGAGACCTCTACCGAAAAAGCTTCCAAATACTCGGTCCGTCCCTTGTTCAAGTCATTCGGGTGTGGTTCGAGGGATATCGAAATTTGAGGAACTCGTCGAATCCAATTCTCTTCGGCAGGGCCCAGCGAATGAAGGAATACGTCAGGGACGCAGTTCCGGCACTTTACCCGGCGATGCTCTTTGGGCCCAACAAGGCTCGCAGATCCGAAGCGAAGATACTGCTCGATGAAGTCACGCAAGATACCGGGGACCTTTCCATGAAAGAAAGGTTGCTATGTCTTGGCAGCATTGGCCTTTCATTCTGGACCTGGCTGACAACGAGACTCAATATTCGCCAGCAACCAAGGCTAGTGCGAATCCAGTACCCCGCAACTGGCCCCGGTGGGACTCAGAACATGCCAACGGAAAGTAAGAAATCCTATCACGTGAATATGGTAAGTGTCGGCCCTTCCAGCCCGGCGTGTTCATCTTCAGCAGAAGCTGCGTGCAAGAAATGATGCAAAAACATCCCGTCCTTGGCAGCCGCATTTTGCGGTCTAAGAATCGTCCTCTTCTGTGATACCCACGTTCATTATTATACCTTCAGGGTAGTAGATTCCCGCGGGTAAAACCATAACCTGTTGTTGGGAAGCCGCTTACCCGCGCAAGAACGGGAATTCTCAATCGGGAACACTATACTGTCTTTTAGTCAAAGGTATTCAAAGGCTTATAGGCTTATCCCAAAATCTCAATAGCATACAAGAGTCTTGACTTCAAAGTCTCTT
>LJTR01000036.1 GCA_001303465.1 Phycisphaerae bacterium SG8_4 | reverse complement strand
ATGGTTGCGTCCTGCGGACAAATTCCCATCGAAATCGTATTGTGAGCATCATTGCTCTCGAAATCGTAGTCTGCGAAACGGATTATCCTCCAGCGATCCTGTGGCAACTCTCGCCTTGCCAAGCATACACGTCTGTTGGCGTCGTAGTACGCGACGTACTGATGTTCACCGTGGGTGACTATCGCGTCCTGCTGAAAGGACAGGCCGTTAATGCACTGGCCGAATCCCCCCTGGATGGTCAGGGCGCGGGCATCAACCAGGCTATCGCCAACCTTGGCCGCCCTGAAGTCTGCCGGAGCCAGGCGCGGCGCTCCGATGAGTAGCGTCAACTGCAAAATCCCAGCAAGCTTGCCGTTCAGCCTCATGGTGTCCTCCCGAGGTTGCTTCGGTTCGTATGGTTTCGCTATGACCACCAAAGATCAATTGCCACTGAGCATAATAATAAAGACCCACTTGGATCGCCACCACAATTGTCTGGTCAGGAATACACTCAAAAAGCATTCAAGGAATATCCTTGCAGCAGACTTCTGCAACGCATATAATGAATTGTTGATTTAATTGCAGATTCAGGCAAAACGGCACAGGTCGCTTGTTTACTATTCGTGAATTGGCTCACTGGGATGTGTTTAGTCTTTTCGGACGCCGGAGGACAGTATTATGCAAAGGTCCAGAGGATTCACCTTAATCGAATTGCTCGTAGTTATCGCAGTCATCGCCCTCTTATTGTCGATCCTAATGCCCGCCTTGACTAAGGCCAAGGACCTCGCAATGGGAGCGGCCTGCAAGGGCAACCTCAAGAACTTCACGTTTGGGATGACGATGTATCTCGACGACAATGACGGCAATTTTTGTTCTGCGCACGAGTGTTACTTCAGATCTGTAGATCGTCTACCGGTGGAGTCAGGTATCGGGGGCAACCATCTGCACCTTCGGTGGTGCAACGGAGACATCGATCTCAAGAGCAATCCGGAGTACGGGGGAGTCCTGTTTCCATATCTATCCGATGCAAGGTCTTTCATCTGCCCGTCATTCAAGCGTCTGGCGTCTCAGCATTCCAACGACCAGTTCTACCTGGCGTACGGATCGACTATTCGCAATTACGAGCCATGGTACAACTACACTATGAACGCCTATGTCGGCAGCACGAACACGGGCGTCAGGGAATCGCGTGTGAAGAACATCTCTGAAGTCAAGAAGCCCGCCTCGACCTTCTCGTTTACCGAAGAGAGTTGTTTTGTGGATACGGCCTACAACGCATCGGGGCTAAACGATACGTTCATGGTCTGCGGCGACGATTCGATGGTCCAAAGCTGGCTAGCTCAAACAGGTAACAACCCGCGTCTGATCGAGCCCGGCCCCGAAGGCGTCGGGCAATTCTGGGACGTCATCGCCGGCTTCCACAACGCCCCCACTGGCGACAAACTAGGCGGCAGAGGCAACTGCGCTTTCCTCGATGGCCACGTAGAAGCCCATTACCGCAGAGAAACCTTCTACCTAGCCTGGCCAAAATAAAAAACCGAGCGGGGCTGACTTTACCTGCTCGGATTGCACTCAAAGGAGAAAACTACTCAGGCTGAACTCTCAGTACCGCTCAACATTTCGCGCCGCTTTGCGCATGCGCCGACGATTCTTCTCCGATGGTTTTTCATAATACGCATTTCTCTTCATATCACGTATGAGACCTTCCTTCTCACACAACTTCTTGAAACGGCGTATCATTTGCTGCACTGATTCGCCTGCTCGCGACTTAACTTTCAACATACAAATAAAACCTTCCCATGCTCCTGACCTCAGAAGCAGCCACAAAACAATATTACCTTTGACTATTTCGTCAAAATTCTTTCGGGCAATTAATCTAAAGCAAAGCCCGCTAATTTTCAACCCCAAAAAAACAGTTGCCGCGGTTTTTTACCGAAAAAGATAAATATCGTCCGATAAGACGCCGGCTTTGTGCCCTAAAACCCTGATAACAGCCATATTTTCAGGATTTCTTGAGTAGCCCGGCTGGATATGGTAGAATAAGGCGTTAATTTTGGAGGTTCGTGTTAGTTGGAGAAATTTCGTGAGACGCTGAGGGTCCGGAAGGAGCGGGCCATCCTGGTCGGTGCGATCCTGCGCGGCGGCGATGGCGGGGACGATCTGGCAGAGCTTACGGCCCTGGCCGAAAGTGCCGGGGCGCTCGTTGTGGATAAGTTCCAGCAGAAAATCCGCACTATCAAAGCTTCAACCTATATCGGCAAGGGTAAGGCCGACCGACTCGCCGGGAGAGTCAAGCGATTCGGCGCCGATGTCGTGATATTCGACAATGATCTCTCGCCAGGCCAGATTCGCGAACTCGAGGAAATCGTCGAAATAAAAGTCCTCGACCGCAGCGAATTGATTCTCGACATCTTCGCAACCAGGGCCAAGACCAGGCAGGCCAAGCTCCAGGTGGCCCTGGCACAATTGGAGTACACATACCCGCGGCTGACCCGCATGTGGTCGCACCTTGACACCGTGGCAGGGGCAGGCGGCGGCACAGCAGCCGGCGCAGTCGGCGGCATAGGCACCAGGGGCACGGGCGAGCAGCAGTTGGAAATCGACCGCCGGTTGGTCAACAAGCGAATCACTGAGCTAAAACGGGAGCTGGCAGGCATCGACCAACGCAGAATCCGCGAGATCGATGCCCGAAGGGGGCTGTTCAAACTCTGTCTCGTCGGCTACACCAACGCCGGCAAGAGCACGCTACTTAACAACCTGACCGATGCCGGCGTCCCCGTCGAGGACAGGCTCTTTGCGACACTTGACACGCGGACAAGAAAGTGGGTCCTGTCAGGAGGAATAGACGTGCTCATCAGCGATACGGTCGGTTTTGTGAATAACCTTCCGCATCAACTGGTCGCCTCGTTCAAAGCGACACTCGAAGAGGCCGTCAACGCCGACCTGCTTCTGCACGTCATAGATGCAGCCAGTCCTGAGGCGCTCAAGCAGATCGAATCGGTAAACAGCGTCCTCGAGGAGATCGGGTGCAGTGACAAGCCTGTCCTGGAAGTGCTCAACAAGGCCGACGTCGTCAGGAAGATCAGCGACCTAGAAACGCTGCAAACGCTCTACCCCGATGCCGTGTGCATATCGGCCAAAACCGGCTTCGGCATTGACAGCCTGAGCGAGGCGGTCATGGCCAAATACAAAGGCAACATTCTTCTGCTCCGCGTCACCTGCAAGCAATCGAACGGCAAAGTCCAGAGCTTCCTCCGCGCTCACGGCCGGATTTTGGACGCTCAATACTCGAACAGCTCGGTACTGATCGACGCCCAGCTCGGCAGAAACCAACTGCCGGGGCTGAAACGCCTTCATCCGGAAAATATCGAAATTGTCCGGGAATAAGATCATAGACACAATGAAGCAGTGCAAAGGCAGTTTCAATGCCACCGACTGGCTACCGAGATAGAGCGAACAACTGCATGGGTGCAGATGATACGGATTTACGAAGAGGGTCCCATACCAGGTAACATGGCACGGGCCCCGGATTGATTCAAATCTGCTGTATGTGACAGCAATCAGTTTGCTCAGTCTACCGATAGAGCCGAATGTCGTCGAAGTACATCTTACCTGTTCCGCCGGCCTCCGGGCTATTCTTGGTACCGACACCTATCGTAATCGTGTTTACATTAGTGAGGTCAACACCGAATCCGCCAAAGGCCGACAGGTCGATGACCCACTCGGTCCATATCGCTATCTGCGTAACGGCATGGTCGTCGTTATAGACAACAGCGTTGCCGTCGAGGGCAACAAACATTCGCTCGGCGGCGTTGTTCGGCCCACCGCGGAACCACAGGACGAGTTTAGTAACGCCTCTCTCGGTCCAGTCGCGCCGATAGGCTTGCCCTGAGCCTGCCGAACGGGCCAGCGACAAGGTTGGTTACCGTGTGCCCCAGGCCTTCCGTGAATACGTTGAGCACATCGTCACTGCCACCGGGCTCGATCGCATCGTCCATTGCTGAGATAAACAGGACATTGCCCCATCTTGTCCCGGCAACCCAACCAAGCACCGCTGCAAGGCATAGCAAGAACGCTAGGATCTTCTTCTCAAACACAATGCATTCCTCCAAACAAAAGTCTCGTCTTCTAACATAGGGGTTCTTGAGAAGAATTCTTGCCGCATAAAGAGACTCTTTTCGATCCAGCACTGCCTCCTTTACTCCAAGAACCTGACATGAGCCGGCAGTTGAAAGAGCCCGCTCCGAATCAAACCACAGGCATTTCGTCTTCTGCAAAGCCAAAGAATCCAAGATACCAGTAGGTCCACGTATATCAAATTACCCCCCCCTTTGCGTCAAGGAGAATCACCCTTCGCAGTGCCTTTTGGGTGAAGCCGGCGGGACGATCTTGGCGTTTTGTGCTTGACTGGAGTCTCTGCAAATGTTACAATGATTTCCTGAAGTTAGGGAGGCACCACTACAGGGCGGTAATTTGCAGGTGACGATCCAGTAGCATTTTCGCGCTGAAGATATTTCGTCTCAGGTCGAGAGTCTCTGAGGCGATTGGAGCCGGCTGAGAAGGTGCGGATAGATCGCCTCGACCACTCGGCGAGAAGCTCACGAATGTGCTGCGCAGACGCAGCAAGGCGTTGGGATGGCGCGCTTGTTGGTGCGTGGACACTGGAAGAAATGAGAAGAGAGGAAGCGGTTATGAAAAGAGCGGTGACTCTGATAGATGACGGGATTATAGCGAAGATTCGGCTTATGGGTATAGTAGTGATTATCGTCAACCTGGCTGGCTCGACGGCCTTCGCCCTGGATCCCATGGGCCCGCCACGCGCCGCCGTCAGTGAAGGCCAATTCAGCTTCGGGGCCGATATATCTTACGGCCAAACGGATTTGAAGCTCACTGGCGGCAAATGGGCCAATCCCAACACGGATCCGACGGCAGGCACCCTGCTTGACAGGACAATCAAGGATTTCGAGGCAACCAAGCTCTACGCCACCGCCGGATACGGCTTTGCCGAGAACTGGGAGGCCTTCCTGGGCATTGGAGCAACGAAGGCCGAGTTTGGCGACGATTTGTGGAACTCCGGTGAAGATTTCGACAGCGGCATAGGTCTCGGAGTCCGCGGCGGCGTCAAGGCAACGATCTTCGATTTGCCCGAGTTTGATATGCAGCTGGGCGCAATTGTACAGCTCAACTGGGCCAATTATGACGGAAAATTGGTCACATCCCAGCAGGTCGGGCCCGATTTCGTTGATCTCGATCTCATTGAGATGCAGATCGCGGTAGGCGCGACTTACTTCTGGGAGGACGGATTGACCGTATATGCAGGTCCGTTCTTGCACTACTTCAGTGGTGATCTGGAACAGTTGGACGTGACCGGATTTGAAAACCGCTGGGACATAGACGAGGGCCCGATATGGGGAGTCTATCTCGGTGCGCTTTTGGATCTTACGGAAAACTACGTCGTCAATATCGAATACCAGCAGTCTTCCGACGCCAACGTCTTGTGCGCAGGCCTGTTGTTTATATACTGAGACATCCGAAAGATCCCAGGAATTGGCCGGTTGCTGCCCGTGGTCACCGCAATAGATCTCGTGGGAGTCGGCTTTGCTGTGATACCCTCAGCCAATCTATGTCAAGGGCTGTTAACGCGGGCCGTAACAGCCCTTCTTGATCGTGATTTCGATACGTGAAACTGCAAAGCGGCACCTCAGGGCCCCATTGTCGGACCATCGATACACCTGCTCGTTGGAGAACCCGCATCAGGGAGGATGGCACGCTAACATACCGCCTGGCCGGCGGGACGGTCGCAAATCCGCCAGAAACTAGAAACCAACAAGGCATCAAGGACCAAAAAAAGTCGAGAACAACACGAAATAATGACGAAAAGATAACCAAGAGGCACGTTCAATGCTTGCCCTGCCCGACCGCTGCCGGCGAGGATTGAGGACCCGGAAACAGTAGCTCTTGAATTTTCGAGACGGGTTCTATTTGTTTGAGAACAAACGAGGTTGGACAATATGGGAGACACCATGGATCCTTCGATTTTCAAGGCGTACGACATAAGAGGCACCTATCCCGACCAGGTCAACGAAGAAGGCGCGTGGAAAATCGGCTGCGCTGCCGGCCGATTCCTGCCGTCGTTTCTTCGCGGCTTTGAGCGAGGCCAGGCCAGCAGCCACTCGCTTTGTGTCGGTCGCGATATGAGAACCCACAGCCCGTCGATAGCCAACTCGCTTATCGAAGGAATACGCTCGACTCGAACCGATGTCATCGATGTCGGAATGATCGATACACCGCAGATGTACTTCGCGATCAACCATTTGGGCACGTGCGGGGGCATTCAGGTTACCGCCTCGCACAACGCGGCCAAATACAACGGCTTTAAGATTTCCGGACTCCAAGCCAAGCCCATAGGCGCCGATACAGGTCTGAAGGACATTGAACATATCGCAATGGCTCTGCTACACACCAAAGGTAAAACCACGGGTTCTTTGAAACAGTGCGATCTGACTGCCGAGTATAAGAAGCACGTGCTCAAGTTCCTCAAACCTAAACCGAAGAAGATGAAGATCGCTATCGACGCTTCCAACGGAATGGCGGGCAGAATGGTCCCGCTGATCTTCGACGGACTACCTGTAGAAATAATCGAGATCAATTTCGAGCACACCGGCACGTTTAAGCATGAGCCGAACCCGCTTATCGAGAAGAATCTCGCCCCGGTAAAAGCCTCGGTCAAGAAGAACAAATGCGATCTCGGTTTCTGCTTCGACGGTGACGCCGACAGGTTGATGACGGTCGACGAAAAAGGCAATACGATCAGTTGCGACCTGATGACGGCGTTAATGGCGATGTACTTCCTGGAACAAATCCCAAAGTCGACTATCGTCTACGATCTGCGGAGCAGCCGCATTGTCGCCGAGGAAATCATCAAGCACGGCGGAACGCCGCGAAGAGAAAGGGTGGGACATTCCTTCATGAAAAAGACCATGCGCGACTCGCGCGCCGTCTTCGGCGGAGAACTTTCCGGACATTTCTATTATCGCGACAACTACTATGCCGATTCAGGTATGATCACGCTTGTGCACATGATAAACATTGTCAGCGGCGCCGATGCGCCTCTCAGCGAGCTGATCGAGCCGCTGCGTAAATACCACAACTCAGGCGAGATGAACTTCGAGGTCGAAGACAAGCAGGCCAAGATGGAAGAGTTCGCGAGAAGATACAGCGACGGACAAGTCGATAATCTCGACGGCGTCACCGTCGGCTACAAAGACTGGTGGTTCAACTGCCGCCCGAGCAATACCGAGCCGCTGCTGCGCCTGAATATAGAGGCCAAGACCGAAGAACTGCTCGAAGAGAAGCTCGCCGAAATAACGCAGCAACTCGGTGAGCCTGTCTGACGCAAAAATCCTTTTCGATGCTGCATACTCCACGCTCGACTCATAGTTGCCACATTCGCCTTTCTCTTTTGACCGGATGCATAAGTCGTCGGCCGCCAAGATAGCAAAGCCTTTGTCCATCTAAAGATACTCTCAGAATGTTCCCGCCGCAGACATGGGAGGCAAGAAACCAGTGGGTTTCTGTCGGAAAATCTGCTAATTTAGTGCGGCTATTAAGTTATTGGAAGTGTCGCCCGGTGACGGATTTGAGGAACTGCAGATGACAAGAGCTACCATAGAATCTCTGGCTGTCCTAGCCATTGTCGCCACATTGCTCGCGCCGGCGAAGGCACAGGGCCAGACGACTGATACACGGACGCCAGCTGCACGCACCAGGGCCGAGGTAGAGGCGCTAATCAAGGAGGTGGGCAGCAAGTCGCCCGAGTGGTGGAATTCGGTCACTCCGAGGCATCCTGAAACGCTGGATTTGAACTGGCCGTTGAAGCCGGTCGGCAAATGGGACGCCAACAGGAACATGGGCCAGTTCATCTGGGATATCATCAATCCCAATCCTAACCGGTGGAAGGAAGGCGTCAAGCTCGTGCACCAACTGATGATTCGGCACAAGAACGACCCGGCCAAGCTAACCCGCTCGATGAACACGCTGGGGCGTATGTTCCACGATTTGCTCGAAGATTGGGCCAGGGCTGCCTTCTGGTGGCGGATGAGTGCCCGCAGGGGCGGCCAGTACAACGCGCTGGGCCTGGCGCATTGCTATTGGAAGCTTGGCAATAAGGAGATGGCCGTAGAGATACTCTCGCAGTACCGCGGCGATTATACGCGCCACGGCGCAGTCATTAAGTTCTGGGCCGAGATGGGGGAATTTGAAAAGGCGATAAGGCTTGCCGAACAAAAGGCACGAAGCGGGATGGCGGACGTCGGCTACCTGACCGCTGGAGACGCATGCCGCCTTGCGGGCAAGTACGATAAGGCTCTGAGCTATTACGAAAAAGCCGCGGCGGCCCGCGACTCAAATGGGCGAGAAGGGGATTTCAAGCGCAATATCGAGCGAGCCCGGGCGAGTATCCAGGCCATCAAGTGCTTCGACGCGCTCGATCTGTCGCGAATTCCCGACGGCACGTACCAGGCCGGCAGCACCGCATATGCCGGAGAACTCTACGTCGCAGTCACCGTAAGAAGCGAACGAATAGAATCGATCAGGATCACCAAGCACAAGGAGAGACAGTTCTATTCGGCATTCACCGATACGCCAAACCAGATTCTCGCCAAACAGTCGGTTAAAGGCGTTGACGCGGTCACAGGTGCTACGATGACGTCCGAGGCGATAATCAATGCCACCGCCAAGGCGCTCGCAGGGGCAATCAAGTGAGTGTCAATTAAGATCGAAATGCAAAATGTAAAAAGCAAAATTTCAGTATCGCCTTCGGCGATGCTATTAGGAAGAACCCGCAAAGTGGCTCGGCAATTCTTGGTTTTGCTTCTTGATCTTTGCTTTTTCACGCTGTGCATCCTACTGGCGCTATTAGTGTTACCAACCTTTGTCTCGGCACAGCCGCAGCCCGGTAGCGCCGCATCGCCTCTGCCGGACGAGTTCTCGTGGTCACTCGCCGCGCCCGTGCTGACAGCGGCCGATCCGCCTGACGACGAGCGTTTCAGCGTGAAGGACCCGACGATCGTCAGATTCGAGAGCAATTGGCACCTGTTCTACACCGTTCGCAGCAAGAAACGGTCTCATCAGATCGAGTATATCACATTCAAGCAATGGCAAGACGCCAACACCGTAGACCGCCATGTACTGAACCTGAGCGACGGGTACTACTGTGCGCCGCAGGTGTTCTATTTCGCGCCACACAAAAATTGGTATTTGATTTATCAGGTCATCGACCAGTCGCGAAAGCCGGCGCTGCAACCGGCCTATTCGAGAACAACCGATATCACCGATCCGAATTCATGGACCAAACCTGTCCTGCTGTTCACCAAGAACCCCGACAACTTAAAGATGTGGATCGATTTCTGGGTCATATGTGACGAGGCGCGGGGCTATCTGTTTTTCACCTCGCTCAACGGCCAGATGTGGCGGTCAGAGGCGAAACTGGCAGACTTCCCACACTCCTGGAGCCGGCCGACTATCGCACTGACCGGTGATATCTTCGAAGCAAGTCACACGTATTCACTTGGTGGTTCGGGCAAATACCTCACCATCATCGAAGCCGAGGGGCCCACCATGGCCGGAATTGGCAGGCGCCGCTATTACAAGGCCTACACAGCGGACAGTCTGGCTGGCTACTGGCAACCTCTTGCGGCGATGGTAGAGGGACCTTTTGCAGGCCCGGCCAACGTCCAGCAAGAAGGCCAGCACTGGACCGACTCGTTCAGCCACGGCGAGCTGATTCGCAGCGGCTGCGACCAAACTCTCGAGGTCGACCCGGCGCGGCTGAGGTTTCTGTTTCAGGGAGTGACCGACGAAGACAAACGCGGCAAGAAGTACGGTGAAATCCCCTGGCGACTCGGCATTCTCAAACCCGCCCGATAGGAGCTGGCGATGCAGCTGAATCTCTTCCTACCCAAAAGCGATGCACACACAGCTCTGCGCAGAACCCTCGCCGCGCTCGGTCCGACATGGATGGCCTCGCCAGCGAGGCGGCTCATACAGGGTGTATGTCTCGTCGGATTCCTCGTACTTCTGTTGTACGTGTGCTGGCCTTACGGCTCGCGGGATTACGCCGCTCAGATGCAGGCCAAAGAGCTGATCAACGCTGAGATATTTCTCGCCCTGGATCCGCTGCTGAGCATCTCGGCGGCGCTGGCCGCCAGGGCCTGGGTCTGGTCGCTGAGTTGGGCGGCGGTGATTATCCTGGTATGCCTTGTCATACCCCGTGGATTCTGCGGCTACGTGTGTCCGCTGGGAACACTCATGGACATATTCGATTGGGCCATCGGTCACCGATTCAAGTTCCTGCGCCTGAAGACTGAAGGCTGGTGGATTAACCTTCGATACTACATCCTGGTGGTGACACTCCTCGCCGCAGCGTTTGGTTTGCTGCTGAGCGGATTCGTTGCGGCGATCCCACTTCTCACCCGCGGCATGGTTTTTATCTTGGGACCTCTCCAGCTTGGCCTTCTGCGCGACTGGTATCTGGTCCCGCCGATGAATAAGGGCCACTTTATCTCGATCGCTCTGTTCGCGCTGGTTCTGTTGGGCGGTCTGCTACGGCAGCGTTTCTGGTGCAGATACCTCTGCCCGACCGGCGCGGTCTTTTCAGTTGCGAATTTCCTTCGCCTGACCGAGCGCAAAGTCGAGATAACCTGCGTCGAATGCTCTCGTTGTACCGATTTTTGCTCATTCGGCGCCATCGGCCCCGGCTACCGGACGCGCGTGCTGAACTGCACATTCTGCCAAGACTGTGGAGGCGTATGCCCCAAGCATTCGATAAGCTTCACAGGCCGCTGGGACAAAGTTGATCTCAAGTCGAAGAGTGAGGATATCCCCAAAGACATCCCGCGCTCGCGACGTTGCTTCCTCGCCGGCATGGCCGGCTCTGTGGCAGCCGGCATCGCGGCGCCTGCTCTGGTAGGCAAGAGCAAGGGGATACCGGTCCGTCCTCCGGGCAGCGTTGCCGAAAGTAGCTTTCTGCAATTGTGCATTCGCTGCGGCGAATGTTTCAAGGCATGTCCCAACAATGTCCTTCAGCCGATAGGTCTTGACCGAGGCTTTGATGCGATTTGGACACCTCAAGTCGTCGCGGACTGGGCCGGCTGCGAACCGACCTGCAACAACTGCGGCCAGGTCTGCCCCACCGGCGCGATTCGGGCGCTGCCAATCGACGAAAAACGTGCCGCCCGAATGGGCCTTGCCATCGTCGACGATCATACATGCCTTCCGTACGCCGGACGCCAAGATTGCCGGATGTGCGTCGACGAATGTGCGGCGGCAGGATACAACGCAATCGAGTTCATCCGCGTCGGAGGCGAGTTCGACAACGACGGAGCGCCCGTCGAAGGCTCGGGTTATCTAGCGCCCGTGGTGCAGGCCGAGAAGTGTGTCGGCTGCGGGCTCTGCCAGATGCGATGCCACAATATCAATGTCAAGAACAAAAAGCTGCTCGAACGAACCGCCATACATGTAGAAGCCGGGCCGGGCAAAGAAGACCGCATCGCAAAAGGCTCATACCTGGCCCTGCAAAGACAGCGGTCCGAAACGCAGGGCGAGAGCCGGCAACCCCAGGGCAGCGACGAGTTCGACAACGACTATCTGCCGGATTTCCTGAAATAGCCTTCTGATAGCTCTTGAAGGACAAGAGGCCCAAAACAGCATAGCACGTCAAGTACAAGTTGTTATACTGCTTGGATCTAATGACAACCATAGAAGCTGGATACCATCTGATAACGGCATCCAATAATCGGAGCGGGAAATGACTATTCGCAAGAAGTTATTGACCTTATTGCTCGGCGTCTCCCTTATTCCATTGGTGACCTACTTCGTCCTAGATCTTTCGTTTTCACGCATTGTGAGAAATCGTGTTCAGGACTCTCTGCGTGTGGCCCTTGAAGAAAGAGCAAGCGAAAGGTTGGTCGAGATGATTGACAGCTATGACAGGACGCTGAAGATTTCCGCCCAGGCGGTGCGTTACGGTCTGCGACACTACGCCGATCAGGTCCAGCAGAGCCTCTGGTCGGTCAATATCGACAAAGAGGAATCGTCGCCACCGCAGTACCTGGTCGCGGCGTCAGCAGATCTATCTAGAGAAATTCAGAAATATCGCTTTCTCAACACACCGGAGGGCCCACAGCGCGTTGTAGATTTCGATTCTCATTTTGTCTTTCCCGCTCAGAGCGAATCGCACAATCTCTTGCGCTCTCGATTGTCCCATCTGGCCGGAACGTGCAGAGAGATTTATTCTATCGGCCCCGAGTCAAAACTCTGGGTCTATACAGTCCTGGCCGACGGGACGTCAACACTGTATCCTTCTCCGGGATTCTGGCCCTATGACGAAGGGTACGATTTGCGCCAACAGCCCTGGTACAACAACGCAAGAACAAGCGGACAACTGACTCCGACCTTACGTATCGAAACGCTCACAGGCAAGACCGTCATGACTGTTGCGGTGCCTCTGTTCACCCGAGACGCTTCTTTCGCCGGCGCCATCGCGATGGACATAGATCTTTCCGCCGCGCTGGAAACAATGCGAATTCCCGACCAATGGGGGCAGGGAGCCTGGAAACTTCTGGTACGGCTGCCCGAAGATAAGCGTCAGGAAGTCGAACAGGCCGCCGTGATTTGCTGCACTACCTTTCTGGAGGGCCAGCAGCAGCCCGGCCGACGCTCCAGACTTGTCGAGGTATGCGCGCCGGAGACGGTCGCTAAGATGATCGAGAATTCCCGCCGGGGAGAGCCGGGGATCATACGCCAGGCCTATGAAGGCGTCGATTCTCTCTGGGCCTACGGTCCCTCGGATCGCGCGGCCGGCTTTCCAGTTCTCGTTGTGCCATATCAGCGCATCGTCGAGCAGGCAGACTATGCTCAACAATTGCTTTTCAAGAACAACATTCGTGCAATACAGATCGCCACCGTGTTGATCTTCCTGGTAATCGTAGCTGCTGTCGTTCTCGCAGTCATGAGGGCAAGAAACCTGACCGTGCCTATAACACGTCTTGCCGACGCCGCGCACAAACTGGCGGGGGGCAATTTCGGCGTTCGAGTAGAAATAGCAACGAACGACGAACTCCAGCAGCTTGGCGAGGTATTCAATCAAGTCGGGCCGGAACTTTACGAACGCCAGAAGATAAAGCAGTCGCTCGAACTGGCTCGGGAGATTCAGCAGCATTTTCTGCCCGCCGAAACGCTTGAATTGGAGAATTTCCAGGTTGCCGGCCTTTGCAGATATTGCGATGAAACGGGCGGTGATTACTACGACCTGCTCGATCTAAGGACGGTCGCAACCGGCAGAGTGGGTCTTGTTCTCGGCGACGTATCCGGACATGGCATTCCGGCTGCCATGCTCATGATCTCAGCCGGAAGCATTCTCCGAAATAACGCGCCGCATCACGGCGAGAATCTTGCCGAGGCAATCTCCGAGTTGAATCGTCACCTCGAAAAGAACTCCGAACCTGGCAAATTCATGACACTTTTCTACGGCCTGCTGGATGACAAAGGCAAGAGGCTCTCGTGGACTTCAGCCGGCCATGACCCGGCGATCTGGTATAGGCCTGAGTGCGATGAGTTCGGCGAATTACCCAACACAGGCATGGCGCTCGGTATTGTGTATGAAGCGGAGTTCAGCAGCAGCGATCCCATAACGATGCGCGTCGGGGATATTGTCCTAGTGGGCACCGACGGCATCTGGGAAGCGTCCGACAGTTCCGGACAAATGTACGGCAAGGAACGGCTCATCGACTTGATCAGACGGCACAAAGATGAATCGGCCGAGCAGATCGCATCCTCAGTCGTTGAGTCTGTCCTGGACTTCTGCTCCGGCGCAGCTCAGACAGATGACATCACATTACTCGTGATCAAGTGCATCAACTGAATGGCCAGCAATCGTGCGGGCAGATCACCGACGGGACCGGGGGGCGGTCTTGCCCTTCGGATTCTTCATGTAGTAGAGCAACCCGTCTTCGGCGCCAACGAGAAGATCGCCGACACCGTCTTTGTCCCAGTCCACGATAGTGGGGCTGGTTGTATGGCCGGCCAGGATACGGCTGTCGACCATACCCTGATCACTGAAGATATGCCTCTGGCCGTTGTTGGAAAGATTTCGCAGTAAACTGACGTTTTGGCTGTTGACCAGGATGTCCAGCCGGCCGTCGAGGTCCCAGTCGGCGAAACAGAATTTGCGCCTGCCGCTTTTGCCGGCAGAGCCGTCGTTCATACGCAGCAGGCCGCTGGTCTTGTTCTTCGCGCGATGTATCGAGTCAAACACAGAAATGTTCTCACACGTAAATATGCGCTCAGGCCGCAATAAGACGAGCCTGCGATTCTTTCTGGCTCGTCGAAACAGCACGAGATATCCCTCATGATCCAGCATGACCAGATCGTTCAATCCATCCTTATCGTAATCGAGAACCGCCGGCGTGGTTCGCCATTGCGTGGCAAGTGTCTTGGCCTCTGGCTGCCACCAGTTCCAGGCAGGCTTTGGGGGCTCGTCCAACCACTCGACCTCAATCGGTCGTCCGGCGTCCAGCTTCGGATCATGCCGAGTTCCAACGTTCTTGTACCACAGAACTTTGCCCCAGATTGAGCTGACGACGATATCGGCCAGACCGTCATGATCCCAATCGGCCACGTTCAGAGTCGTATAACCCCACTTGGCTTCACACGGGCCCTGGATCGAGCCATTTGGACCGGCCATGATGCGAATGGTCTTGCCGTCGGCCTTGAGCAGCACCGGTTCGGCCCATTTCGGCGGATCGCCCCCATCAAGGTTCTGGATGAATCCGATGTAGCCTGCAGTATTACCGCAGATCAGGTCTTCGTCTCCGTCATTGTCCCAATCGAAACTGTACGGGGTGACAAGTGCGCCGAATTTGACCTCGTCTGCCTGTTGTTGGAAGAATCTCGGCGTCTCAAAGGCGGGCATTCCGTCCACAAGCCTGCCCGTATTCTCGACAAAGGCCACGCGCCCGTCTTCCTGGCCTACAACCAGGTCTACGTCGCCGTCCTTGTCCCAGTCCAGCGCCACGGGCACAATCATGCAAAGGTCCATCTCAAGCGGTTTGCCCTGATAGGTAAGGAGACGGCCCGCCGCATACTCGGGCTGGGCGCGAGTCCCTGTGTTTTCAAACCAGGTGAACTTGTCGACAAACTCACCGCAAATCAAATCGAGGTCGCCGTCGGAGTCAAAATCGGCAAGATTCGGCGAGGGCATCCCATAGACATCTACCGGTCTGCCGCCGGCTAATATCTTCTCGGGCTTGGCATACTTCGGGATCTCAGTAGTGCCCGTGTTTCGAATCAGATACACATACCCGTGCAAGGGACCGCGCGTCCAGTGTCCCTGGGTGTCGAAGGCATTGTCCCATCCGTAGTCCTCCCAGTCGCCGACACCAACGATCAGATCAAGGGCGCCGTCGGCGTCATAATCGCAGTACTGCCATTGATTCGCACGAACGCGGCCCTTCGAGTCGTGCACGCTGGTTGATCGATAGATAGCCTGAGTCTGCTTGAGCTGAGTCTTCGGATCGCCAAAGTTCGTTATCTCTTGTGCCGGCAGCAACAGACGCACCTGGCCGTCAACATAGCTTGGCCGGATGTTCCTATGGCCGGTTCCGATTTTGACTGCGGGCTTGAACACAGGCATCGTGACATCGCCGTCGGTATTCTCGAAGAGATATGTCCCGTTGTACGGCTTGTCGGGACAGCAAACGACCATGTCGTAATCGCCGTCACTGTCGTAATCCATGGCAAGCGGCCATGCCCAGAGCCCCACGCCCAAATCCACAACCAGACCTGGATGGTTGTACTTGATGCGTTCGAGAGCAGCCTGAGAGTTGCCGCATGGAGCGAAACCCAGAAACACTGTCAACATAAAGACCGTGAGGTGAGCCGTCGAAGTTTTCATGCTGTCTCTCCCTTAGGGGTACGCTGTCCTGTCCAGCCCGTCCGATCGAGCCATCTGTCCATCTCAGTCCTGAGTTGGCCCCGAACCGAACGACACTCGGCATCGTCGATCAGGTTCACCGTCTCGGCAGGATCGTCCCGGAGATTGTATAGGTATTCCAGACGATTGCTGTAACGAATATACTTCCAGCCACGGCCCCGGATCATGAAATCGCCTCTTGTGTCCGGCAGGACTTTCCGGCGGCCTTTTGGATTCGGCCTGACGCGCTCCGAGAAAGTATATTCTCTGACCTTGCCCCGTTCTTTCTCACCTTTTAGATGCCGGGCAAGACTCGCTCCCTGAGCCTGCTCGCACGCGAGATGGCCCGCCAG
>LJTR01000035.1 GCA_001303465.1 Phycisphaerae bacterium SG8_4 | reverse complement strand
CCAGCAGGAGATCTGTAACGGCGCACCGTTCTACGTTCTCGGCCCTCTGGTGACGGACATCGCCCCGGGCTATGATCACATTACCTCAGCGATCGGCGGAACTGCGGCGGCATTTTACGGCGCATCGTTCTTGTGCTATGTCACGCCGAGAGAGCATCTGGGCCTGCCCAACGCCGATGACGTTCGAGCCGGCGTGATCGCGGCGAAGATCGCCGGCCATGCCGCCGACATTGCTCGCGGCCTCAAAGGCGCCGCAGAACGAGACAGGAGACTGAGCGCTGCCCGGACGGATCTGGACTGGAAGAAGCACCTGGCTGAATCGCTTGATCCGCAAACCGCCGAAAGGATGCACGACGAGGTCTGCAGCCAGATCGAGGCCGACGAACCGTCGTCGGCCGATTACTGCTCGATGTGCGGCAAGGCCTGGTGCAGCGTCAGGATCAACAAGGAAATCCGCGAAGCGTTCAAGCCCCAGGGAACGGCGCAGAAGTAGTTGGGCCGTTGCGAAATATCGCACCTACCTCTCGGTGTTACCGCCTAATTTCGGCTTGGCCTTGTTGCGTCTTCGTACGGGCTGGAGGTATCTATAGCCGCTGTTGGGCTGATCGTAGTCGTAGGCAAAGGCTTCGCGGTTTTCGATGAAATGCTTTACGTAGTCGACCGGAATGGCAAAGCCGAGCCCGCCGAGAAATATGTACCCCATGTTAGTGACGCCGATTACCTCTCCGGCCAGATTGAACAGCGGGCCACCGGAATTTCCAGGATTGATGTCGGCGTTGGTCTGTATATATGTGAGCCCCTCGAAGGCCCGGCTCTTGGTGCTGATGACACCATTGGTGACGGTCCTTTCCAGGCCGAGCGGATTGCCGATGGCAAAGACGTCTTCGCCCGCTTTGATGCGGTCCACGTCACCGAGGTAAGCGGCCTTAATCTTTGTCTCGCCGATATCTTCGACTTTCAGCAGGGCCAGATCGACAAAGGGATTCATCGCCACGATCTTGACCTTCTTGAACTTCTTTCTCTCGAAGCCGTTCTTGGCCTTCTGGAACATGGTGACTTCGATTCTCGTCTCTCGCTCGATCACATGATAGTTCGTTATCAGATACCCCTGATCGTTTATGAAAAAGCCCGATCCCGAACCGCCCGGACTGGAGATCATGACGACGGACTCGGAAACTGCCGCCACGCTTTTTTCGATGGTGGTCTTTTTAAGCTCGGCGGTCTTGTACAACAGCTCGGGCCTGCTCGTGATCCGCGGGCCCTCGCCTAGCTTCGCCTCAGAATCCTCAGCGTCATCGCCGGCGACGGCCCCATCCTCATCAGCTTTGGCATATTCGTATGTGAGTATCTTGTCCTTTGGAATAGTCAGGACCGCTATGCCGATGTCGATGTACAACTGCGCCTGCTTTTCCACAAGGATATCGCCTGTGATAGTCTGGCCTTCCTTGAGGACAATCTTATCGGCGAAACAAAGTGCACAAGTGCACAAGAGCACAAGAACACAGAACCACCTTCGGCATATGCTGCTATTTGTCTTGTTTGTAAACATGTGTCATCCTTGAATAAGTACGGCCACACCACAAACCTGTGGAAATCCTAAACACCAAACCTTAAATCCGAAACAATATCAAACGCCCCAAATATCAATTCTAAAAACAAAAGCTACACAGCCTGCCCAGCCATTATAGACATCGGTACCCTTGTAACAAAGGGTTAAGTCCAAAAAAGAAGAAGGGCTGCAAGTGTCAAACTCACAGTCCTTAAATCCAAAGTGGATGCCCGTAGAGTCCACCCTTGTCAAAATATGGAAAGACTTCTGCCGCATCTGCCACCAGTATCTTCGCATCGTCGTATGTGTGGACCTTCCAGTAAGGCTTATTAACAACCTGAAAAGCGTATTTGCATCCGATCAAAGGCAAAGACTTGCTCCAATTCTTTAATGCTGTAGCATCGGACAGCTTGGCTTCAACAGGAAGCCAAGGAAGACCGCCTCTTGCGATCAAAAAGTCAATCTCCTGTTATTCTTTGTTTCTCAGATAGTACAATGCAGACTCGAGCATTTTATACTAAGACTTGAAAATAGTCAGGAAACAACCTCAATAGGATCGCGTCCTTCTCTGCGGTCTCAGTGGACTCTTCGGTGACGGGAGATGCAAAAAGAGCCAATTTTGCGCCGCATAGAGGAGCGGCAGGCGAACGAACGTGCGAGCGGCTCTCCGTGGTCGGTGATTCTGAGCGGACAATTTGGGCTGGAAAATCCTGGCCGAGAAGTTACAATGAAAGTCTTAAAATGTGTTATTATTGGTGCTGAAATTGCCGAAGAAAGTGGTCGGCCTGCAACACAGGCTGATCGCTAAGTACTGAGACTGATTTGATTTAAGGAAAATACTGATGAAGAAGATGCTTCTATGTGAGTTGGCGTTTTTGATTGCGATTTGTCTATTTTGTGCCGGGGCTGCGGCGGCTGCACCTGCGGCGTCCCAGAAGGCCGAGCAGCCTGCGGTAAGGGCGGCTGCGGACCCTTCGACCGTCGTTGCCACGATAGGCTCCTACACCATCACAAGAGAAGAGCTCGAAAAGCAGTTCATGATGGAGCTTCGTCCTCAGGACTACGATTACTACAACGAGCCGGCCGAACCTGCAACCGTCAAAGGTACGCTTGAAGAGATGCTGGCCGAAAAGGCCATGATCATCGAAGCCCGCAAACAGGGCGGCCTCGACGACGAGAGAACCCGTGGCCTGGTCAAAAAGCAGAGGGACAGACGACTGGCAAACCTGCTGGCCAAAACATATCTGGAGGGCAAAGTGACCGCATCGGACAGCGAGATCGCGGCGAAGATGAAGGCCGATCCCAAGCTGGACAAGGTGCGGGCGAAGGCCATGGTCGAAAGGGACAAGGCCAGGGGTCTGTGGGATCAGTACTACCTCCAGATCAACAAGAGGCTGAATGTAAAGATACTGACCGAGAATTATCCGGCGGTCACCCAGGCCCACCACAGGCTTTTGTATCGCCCGACTAAGGCCCGAAGCGTAGGGTTTATTCGTAACTCCCAGATCGAGGAAGACCTGACACCCGAAGAGAAGAAGACAATCCTGGCAACTTATGATGAAGGACAGATCACCCTGGAGGACTGGTTTGTCGCTCTGTGTGATATTGTCCCACCGCGGAGACCGAGGAACATGAAGGACACGAAGGTCATCGAACAGTTGCTGAGGTCGGCCCTGCAGATGCCGCTATTGGTCGTCGAGGCCGAGTCACTCGGACTCGATAAGGACAAAGAGCTGTTGAAAGAGGTCAGAGATTACGAGGACAGAATGCTGCTGAACAACGCCAGGGGCGCACAGTACAAGAATGTCAAGGAGCCGTCGGCTGAGGAGATTACGGCGTACTTCAATAAGAACAAGGACAAATTCGCCGCGAGCGAGAGCCTCAAGATCGACCAGATCTGGTGTGGTGATCTTGCCAAGGCCAAAAAGGCGAAAGCTGAGCTGGACAAGGGCAAGGATTTCGAGCAGGTTAAGCAGGAACATTCTCTTGAAAAACAACTCAAACCGTTCACAGCGCGACCGGGCAGCGAAGGATTGTTCTGGAAAGACCTGGAGGCTGGTGACCCGAACGAGATAGTCGGGCCCGTTAAGGGCTTCCACCGTGAGGGTATCAAGTGGCGCATCGTCAAGATTCTGGAAAAGAAGCCCGCCGTGCCGAAAGAATACGCGCCCAACATGGATCCGCAGATCAAAGACCGAATTATGACCGAACAGAGGAATGCTCTGCTGGCCAAGTACAGCAAGGAGCTGCTGCGAGAATATACATACGAGATCTATCTCGACCGATTCAAGGATATCGATCCGCTTGACATACCTTAGAATCTGCAACAATACTCTTGCGATCTGCCGGGCATCCGAACAAGCTTGAGTGTGGTGTCCTTGCGCCCAAATCGAGGGGAATTTTGTTGCAAAGCGCCACCCAGTCAATAGAGTATTGAGCAAACTTTAAGACTGGGCTGGATGTTGTGCCCTCGATCGAAAATTCCCGTTTTTGCGCGGGTGTGTGGTTTCACATTAAAAGGTTATGGTTTTGCCCTCGGGAATTTACTACCCTGCAAGGGTATATCATCGACTAAATATTAAGAATGATTTTCACATTACATAGATATATATTTCGAGAGCTTTTCAGAGTCTTTCTGCTGGCTTCGGTGGGCCTGACGCTGATCCTGAGTCTCGGCAGTATTCTCCAGCCGGTTCAGGAGTTTGGGCTGGGATCCCGCCAGGTGCTCAGCCTGATGGGCTATTTTCTGCCCATAACGCTGACGTTCGTACTGCCCATGGCGGCACTGTTCGCGGGGGCCCTGGTCTACGGGCGATTTGCCAGCGATAATGAGTTCGACGCCTGCCGGGCGACTGGAATAAGCGTCCTGACGCTGGTCTACCCCGGTCTGGCGCTGGCTATCGTAGTAGCGATCGCGAACCTTCTCTTGAGTTTCTACGTGATGCCGGTCTTTGTGCACCGCGCCGAGCAGTCTCTCAAGGCCGACGCCAAGCAGATACTCTTCCGCAATATACAGCGAAGAAGGTATTATCCGCTGCCTCCTGACGAGAAGTACCTGATCTACGCCGACCATGCCGACCTGCCCAGCAGCACACTGTCAGGCGTGATCGTCACCAAAATGAAGAACTACAAGGAGATCGAGGAGATCACCACCGCCGAGACCGCCAAAATAGAATTCGATCCGCATGACAGATTCAATGAGGTGCGGATATTGGCATACAAGCCAAAGACAATGGGCACGGACATCGAGGCAGAGGCGGAATTGATGTCTTTCAGGTTGGAGTTCGGTTCGCTGCTGGGTGATGACATAAAATTCAAGCAGATAGATGAAATGAAGAGAATCCGGGCCGACCTTGGACGATTCTATCCGATAGAAGAACTGGCTCGCGATACTTATGCACAACTGACTATGGAGTTGCTGGCGCAAGACATCAAGAGCAAAATGGCCGTCATCGACGAAAGTGGCGAAACAGCCCCGGCGGAAAGTGAGAACCCAGGCAATTCCTACGATCTGCTCGGAGAGCCCAACTCGGTCAGGTTCACCGCCGATGCATGCGCGCTGCAGGAGACGCAGATCGAACTTTTCGGTAATGTTGTGGTCACAGAATACGACACGGACAACAAGCGGACTCTGCACAAGTTTACGTGCCCAAGAGCCTCGCTGCGTCTCGAGGGCGACGAGCTAATACCTACTTTGACTATGGAGCTGCGCTCGCCGGAGGAAAAGGGATCCGTACAGTTGAGGATGTGGTATATTATTCGCGGATTGATACCGCCACGAGCCATGCAATCAATGGCCGAGCAGCTCATAACCGAGAGCGGCTCAGTGAGAACTGAGAAACTTGCCTCGGGATTGTCCGAGCTGACGGAATTGCGGCTAAGTGGTAAGCTGGCCGGCCTGCAAGCGACGCTGCGAAGAGAGATGCAGAAGACTCTCGCGGAAATAAAGTCCGAGATACATTCCCGGCTGGTCTTCGGAACCGGCTGCGTGCCGATGATATTGATCGGCATAGGCCTTGGTATAATAAGAAAAGGCGGTCATCTGCTCACCGCTTTCGGAGCGAGCTGCGTTCCCGCCGCAGTGCTGATCGTGTGCATAATGAGCGGTAAACAACTTACCGAGAACCTGGGCGCGGCAGAGACCGTCTCCGGAGTGACAATCATGTGGGCGGGCCTGGGATTCTTGTCCCTGCTGGTTGCCATGATATATGGCTACCTTTTGAAACACTGACAGTTCGATACTCGATACACGATGCTCGATGATCGAGCATCTGGAATCGAGAATCGAGAATCGAATCATGAAGATATTGGACAGATACGTTGCGAAGAATTTCATCATCGGCTATGTAATTGCCTTCTGCGTCCTGATGGGTCTGCGGATAATTACGGATCTGTTCGTGAATCTCGACGAGTTCACAGAGCACACCGACGTCGGCTCCGCAGCGGTTATCAAGAACATATTGATGTTCTACTGCCTGAACTGCACGCTTTATTTTCGCGATTTCGCCGGGATGATAACCGCGGTCGCGGCGGCGTTTTCGTTCGGTCGAATGGTCCGCTCTAACGAGCTGGTGGCCGTGATGGCTTCGGGCGTCAGCCTCAAGCGGATAATCGCCCCGATAGTGTTTCTCGCACTGTTGCTGACCGCAGTGTTAGTGATCGACCAGGAATTGCTGATACCGCCCTTGGCCGACAAGCTGGTGCGCAGCCATGACGATCTTCCCGGCCAGGAATCTTATGACGTCAAGTTCATCAGTGATGGCAATGGTTCGCTGATCAACTCCCAACAATTCGAGGTGGAAACATCGACTCTGCACAGCCCTAGCATCCTGCTGCGCCGGGAGACGTCCAGGCCCGGAATCTGGGAGGTAACCCATCGCATCGACGCCGAACGAGCGGTCTACGACAGGCAGGAGCGCCGGTGGGACCTGTACACCACAGATCCGAACAGTGAGCAGCAGCTCGCCTACGGCCTGCTTTATGAAGCAGGCTCCAGGAATAAACCCAAGCCGATAGCTTCGTACTCCAGTGACATCACGGCCAAGGATATCCCCGTCAGGCGCAAGAGCGAGCACAAAACTCTGCTGTCTTTGAAGGAACTGTCGGCTCTGGCAGCGCAACATACCCAGATTAGAGACATGGCTCAGCTCTTGAGCCAGAAACATTTTCGCATTACAGATCCGATCATAAACCTGATAATGCTGATGGTCAGCCTGCCGATCCTGGTCTGTCGCGATCCGAAGTCGATGAAGTCTGCTGTTATGATCAGCTTTGGTGTGACGGGGGCGTGTTTTATCACGACCTTCGTGTGCAAGATACTCGCCACGGAGCTCGTCTTCGATAAGGTGATGCCCGAATTGTGGGCCTGGCTTCCGGTCTTTGTCTTCCTGCCTATAGCCTTTATCGAGCTGGATTCGATGAAGACGTAATTGTCTGCTCCGCAGTGAAATCAAAAATCAAAGTGCAAAATTCAAAATTAAGGAAGTCATCTGCCAGAGGCGGATTCCGCCATTTTGACTCTTAATCTTTCCATTTCCTATTTTCAAAGCATGCCTGATCTCCATTTTGCAGAAGTCTAATCAGAAGTAGAGCCTCAGCTGGAGCCAGAGAATATTCGTGTTCCTCCAATTGCCGTAGGTTCTATCCGAGTCCCAGACATAGAGCAATCGAGCGACGAGGTCTTCCGAAAGTTCGAAGGAGAATCCCGAGTAGACCTTGTTCTTGCTTAGGACGTACCCGTCAAGATCGATGTAAACCTGGTCGGCAAAGTACGGACGCATCTTCCACTTTGTAAACTCGCCGGGCAGCGTCAGCGTGAGCTTATTCGTATACCGCCACTGGTCCTTTGCATAATCTTTGTCTCTGTATTCAAGCCTCGATCTGTCAGACAGATCGATCTCGCCCAGCCGGCTCTTGAAGGTGACATTTACATGCGGCCGCCTCTCCCGGCGCCAGTCACTTGGGCCATATCTTCCGAAGGCGTGCCTGTAATTGAACCCGAGATCGACCCAATCGGCAAGGCCCTGATAGACGAATCCCAGATCGGTATGGTGATAAGTGAATTTCCGGGCGTCATCGCCCAGCTTGAGAAGCTCATCGACAGAGACTCTCCAGTTCTTCTCGATATCGAAAGAGGCGCCCGCGGTCGTCCAATACTCGAATTTCCCGATGTCGTCGCCAAAGCAATTGCTGCCGAGAAGAGCAACACAGACTATCACAATAACAAAGCATGTCCTGCCCCTGTGCAATCTACCGGTTGGCTCTACCCTCATCAAGATTATCAAGCTCACTTAACTGAACGGTCGAAGATGCCACGATGGCATGTTATTGAGAGCAACAGGATACTTTGACCTGTGGGTGATGTCAATCGGCATTTGGCGAGTATTTTGCCGAAGTATCGCGCAGCTTGATCTGACTCTAAACAAAGAAGATTTCACCATCACGGCCTCGACCCCAAAGATCGATTGGCCGGTCAATGTCATCTTTTGTGAAACTCGATGGGCGCGTACCACCGTTTTCATCTGTACGAATCCAGCCTTCGACCTGACCGAAATCACCTCTTGCGATTGCCCCGAACCAACCGTTCACATGCTTTGGCTGCACCTGGAATTGATCATCAGCGTCATATACGGCCATCACCGCGGCGATGCGCGTCTTTTTTGATCTTAATACGGTCTCGGCCGTGACGTGCCAGTGATTCGCTCTATCCCGATGATAAGCCTTCGGGATGCCGTAATTGTACGGAGTGTCGAATTGGTCCGTCTGCGTGAGATTCAGCCCGAGGGGACAAGCCAGCGCGACATTCAAAGTGGCGTCTCGCCGACGGGAGGTCACCTGGTTGTCGCGGATCTCCATCTGTTCAAAAGCATGCAGGAGCCACTGATACTGGCTTGCTTCAGGTGCTTCGATTTCGTCCAGCAGTAAGAACAATCCCGGCCTGAGAAACAGGATACGGCGAATACACTTGTTGAGTCTGCCAGCATATGACGGCGTGGCGTCGCCCGTGACATACGAGTATCCCGGGGCATCTTTGAAATCGACTATGGCGCCGTTTGCTTTGGCCGAGCGTATCTTCTGTCCCTGGCCATTGACAAGTATGCAGTTGTTCGCCTTGGTCGAGCGGGTCCACTGGGCATGGTGGGGCTTGCCGTAAGAGGGGCCGTAATAGCCCGATGGAATTGCCAGTGCTGTGCCACCCTTCATAATCGCAAATGCGTTCTGATCGGCATGACTGTGCGATACACTGCCGTACGGGCTGCTCTTGAAGATCATGCAGGTATCACTCTTCGGGCTGGTTAGATCGCTGTGCAGGCCCGCCCAGCCTACGCCTTTGAAGGCACGTGAATTGGGCAGATCTCCAGGTGCCCTGGCGGGCAGCTCGTCCTCGTGCATCAGGGCTGCAAAGCCACTCTTGCGGCCATCGTAACCCGGGATCTGTTCGACCCACCAGCCGACGTAGGGATCGTTGAAACGTTGAGCATGGAAAGACATAAGCTCAGCATAGCCGCTGCCTCCGCGAACGCCGGGCCCGCCGCCCTCGGCCGAGTCACCGAACGGGCGGATTTCGCCGTGATTGGCCAGGCAGTAGAAGAAGAAGTATCGCACGTTGTTAAAGAAAGGGCGCTGCCACAGGTCATAATCTGCAAGTTGGCGCAGGCTTTCAAACGCGGGGATGTAAAATGTATTGTACCACAGGCCGTAGGGCGTACCTTCGGCCCAGCCGCCATCGGCCCCGGCCCAGTGCGGGTAGAACGTAAGCATGGCTTTCAGCGAGTATGTCAACCATGTCTCGGCGTCGGGGGTTTCACCGGCCATGGCCAGTGACATGTCGGTCAGATATGCTATCAGTCTGCCTGCGTGGCTTTCGCCGGGATATGTGAGATAATCACCGCGGTTGAGTCGCCGGTACGTCTGCCAGGCCCGGGCCCGGCACATGTCGAAGACCTGTCTCTTCTCGGCGTCGCTCAGTGCCGGATAAAGCCAATCGTAAGCGATATGGGCGCACTTAGAGAAGGATAACCCCGCCTCGTCTCCCCACCTTGCGCTGACGGAAGTGACATCATCGTCGGCCGTGGGCCAGGAAGCGATCTCCAGCAAGATCTCCCTGGCTGCCCGAGCGTACTTGTCCTGCTCGCTCATAAGAAACGCCAGCGAGAGATTCATAAGGGCCCCGTCCACATAACCGCGGAAGTACGAAAAATAGCGCCCGTACTCCAGGCGTCGTGTGCCTTCGTCTTCGATCAAGTGATACTTCGGGAAGTCAGGGATGCCCTTTGAGAGCGCTCTTTCGGCTGCAGATTTGCAGGCTCTCCACGATTTGGCGCGGGAAGTTGACAGCGTCGCACGAATCCGATCCAAATCGGCTCTGGGATAGAGAATGCGAGAATGTTCGGCGGGGACACGGCTTAGGAGTTCATTTGGATCGACCCATGGGAGTTTGGCCGCGCCGGGTAAGATCTTGAAGGATTGCCTGCCTCGCCGTGCGATGTCCGTGCCTTTCTCATCCAGAGCAATGACATCCCATGCGTAATCGCCCGACGGCAAAATCCTGCCGGGAAGATGAACGGGGTCCTTGCCCACATTCTGACCGTATACACGGGGCCCGTTCTGCGCGAAGATCTCGACGCGATAGTCCGCTGCCGCCGGGCATGGGAGCCACGCCAGCCCAACTGGAGATATCGGCAGCTCGGCGCCGTCGCAGGGCCGTGGAAAGAGCATTCGATCGGAAGACTTTTCCTTGAGGAATTCGGAAGATTTTCGCGCCCGTGCGTAGAGATCGGCCCAGGGCAGGGCCGCATTCACGCCAAGCACGCCGGTTGTCTTGATGAACGTTCGTCGTCTCATGCCGGCTATCTTACCAGCTCACAACGCATAGTTCAACTCGGCCGTACAACAGAATCAGAACTTGAAGACCAGATCACCCATGAATCTCCGATAGTCCAGATCACTGCTTGTGCGGGTGTCCTCGAGCAGATAGTAGGTCGCATACCAATACAGATTTCTGGCCAACTGGTACCTAAATACGAACCTGTGTCCTTTGGAGTTTGTCTGAGCCCCAAGGTGATCGGATTCCTGGAAACCCCCAACAACGGCGTCAGCGTCCGTCTCTCTGTAGTCATATCCGCACTCCCACGAGCCGGGATCGTCGTCTTTGGCCTTGTTGAATCGAGTCCCGATCAGCCAGCCCGTGTCTTCGCTGGTGGTCGCGACAATGTTCCGCACCCAACTGGCAAAAAGGGCAGTAGGCAGCGAGCCGCACTTGAATCCGTATTCGCCGAAGAGTTCGACTATGTTGAAATCGTCCCTGTAGCCGCCTGCCGCGTTGGTGGTGTTGCCGTAGAAGTTCGAGCTTCCCCAGGTGCTTCTGAGATCCGGACTGCTTTCGATGTTGCCGTAGTCGTAGTAGGTCGCTCCGGCAAGCACATGGTCCGGATTACCGATCGTTCGCTTCCAGTATGTCTGGGCGGCCCAGAGCGAAATGTCGGCGACGCTGCTGCTTTCATCCACCCATAGACCACCGCCGTTGAAGAAAAGCTGATCGGTGTCATTCAACGGCGTACTGTACTGGGCTGCGATACCTTCAGGATTGAGATCGCTGTCCCAGATGAGTTGATTCTTGCCGGCCTTGTAGAACGGATTATTGATCTTGCCGCCGGTGACGTTCAGACCTTCGACGCTGGCGGGATGCCAGTTGAAATACGCCTGGTCCAGCCACAGTTCCTTCTTCGAGAAGGCGTCTTCGAGGTCCTGGTTGGTTGTGATTGGACTTCTGTCGTTGCCGCTGGCGACCCTGAAGCCGAGATCAAACGTGTCATTGACTTTGGCATCCACCTTCAATCGCCCACGTATACGATGGCGATACACACCGTTTTCCCAACTGCCCGTGCTGTCCTGTTGGTCGATGTGATCCTGGCGATATCGAAGGTCGCCCGATACCTTGACCTTCTCGGCCCATTTCAGACTGTCAGGCAGTGCAGAAACCTGTTTGTCTTTCACTGCATCAGCCACTTCCTGCTCTACCTTCTTTTGCACCTCTTGGGTCTGCTGCTTCTGTTTTGCTTCGAGTTCGTCGAGCCTTTTCTGCAGCAGCTGGAGCTGCTCCGCCTGCTTTTGAATCAGCTCCCTCAACTCGCCGATTTCATCGGCTTTGGCGGCTGAGGCTTGGCTGAGAACTAACAGGGTTCCAACTATCACAAGTGTCATTTGTCGCATATGTACCTTCCTTTTTCTCCTTGAACGATCTTACGCTTTCCAATTTTCGGCCTTGTGTCGCACAATTCGCCCCTCGATCATGTAGATCACGTCCTCGGCAATATTGGTGGCGTGGTCCGCCACGCGTTCGAGGTAGCGAGATGCAGAGAGAAGCTGGATCAGCGAATCGGTCTGGTCCGGATGCTGACGAATCTGGTCCTGAACGATCAGGAACATCTGATGGTTCATTTCATCGACCTCGTCATCCGCGGCGCAAACCTCGTAGGCAAGTTTTGAGTCCATGTTGACCAGTGCTTCGAGACTTCTGCGAAGCATGGCTTTGGTTTTTTCGGTCATTGAATCGAAGTCGAGAGGTACGTCGCTGCGCTTGCCGCCGGAAAGAAACGTGGCTCGTTCGGCAAGATTGACAGCTAGGTCCCCGATCCGCTCCAGATCATTGTTTATCTTCATGGCTGTAATAATGAATCTCAGATCAATGGCAACCGGCTGGTACAAAGCCAGAATCTTGAGGCATTCCTCCTCGACGTCCACTTCCATCTGATCGATCTCGGAATCTCTGGAGATAACCATTTTCGCCAGGGCTTCATCTTGCGCTTGGATTGCCTCGACAGCCTGCCGCAGACTCTCCTCGACGACCTCGCAAAGAGACATTAGCATCTGTTTGAGTCTGTCGATTTCTCTTTTCATGTGCACAGTCATCTGGTCTTTCCTCTTAACCGAATCTGCCCGTAATGTAGTCTTCGGTCTTCTTCTCTCGCGGTTTCGTGAAAAGTTGCTTCGTTGGGCCGACCTCAATGAGATATCCTTCGTAAAGGAATGCGGTCAAGTCGGAAACGCGGGCGGCCTGCTGCATATTGTGTGTCACAATGACTATCGTATAATCACGACGGAGTTCGTCGATCAGATCCTCGATCTTTGCAGTGGATTGCGGGTCAAGCGCCGATGCCGGCTCGTCCATCAGCAGTATCTCCGGTTCGACAGCCAGCGCCCTGGCGATGCACAGGCGCTGCTGCTGACCGCCGGAAAGGTCCATTGCGTTCTTGGCCAGTCGGTCCTTGACTTCCTGCCACAGGGCGGCGCGAGTGAGGCTCTTCTCAACGATCTCGGCAAGTCTCGCCCGATCCTTCATTCCGTGAATTCGGGGCCCATAGGCGACGTTATCGAAGATTGACTTTGGGAAGGGATTGGATTTCTGAAATACCATGCCAACTTTCTTGCGCAGGGCGACGATGTCCGTCGCACTGTCGTGGATGTCCTGCCCATCGATCACGATCTCGCCTTCAGCGCGTGTCCCATCGACAACGTCGTTCATTCTGTTCAGGGTCCGCAGGAATGTCGATTTGCCGCAGCCGGATGGGCCGATGAGCGCGGTGACCTGGCGGGCTGGCACCGCCATTGTAATGTCATAAAGCGCCTGAGTGTTGCCGTAGTAGAAGTTCAGATCCCTTACCCGGATCTTCGGGCCGGCGCCGTCGTTGGCTTTGCTCTTTACCATTTCTGCCTTCTCCGGATTCTAATTCTCAACAGTATGGCCGCCAGGTTTACACCCAGGACCAGCGTAAGAAGCACCAGTGCCGTGCCATACTGCATTGGCCTGACCTTTTCTACGTCGGGATGTTGAGTTGCCAGAATGTAGAGATGATACGGAAGGGCCATGACCTGGTCGAAGATAGATTTCGGCAGCCTCGGCAAATAGAAGGCCGCCACCGTCAGCAGTATCGGGGCAGTCTCTCCGGCAGCCCGGCCTATCCCGAGTATCGAGCCGGTCAACATTCCCGGAATCGAATAGGGCAGGACGTTCTTTCGTATCGTCTGCCATTTGGTCGCCCCCAGAGCAAGGCTTCCCTCTCGCAGAGATTGCGGCACTGCTCGCAGGGCTTCTTCGCTGGAGACAATGATGATCGGCAATATCATGCAGGCAAGAGTCAGACAGCCTGCTATTATTGACGCGCCGAATCGTAGGAATATCACGAACAATCCCAGGCCGAACAGCCCGAAGACAATCGAGGGCACGCCGGCCAGCGTCAAGATGGCCAGTCGAATTGCCCGCGTGAATTTGCCCTGCTTTGCATACTCGGACAGATATATTGCGCTGCAGATGCCCAGCGGAAGAGCAACGGCGATAGTGCCCACAACCAGAACCAGTGTGCCCACTATGGCCGGGAGTATTCCGCCTTCGGAGCCGCTCAGCCTCGGCCTGGCCGTCAGGAATTCCCAGCTGATCGCCGGCAGACCGTTCCATACGATCTTGAAAATGATCGAGGCTATCACCAGGACGATCGAGTATGTCGCCGCCCGCATCAGCCAGCAGATAGCTTGTTGCGTCCGTGCTTTCCGCATTATCCCATCCGATACTTCTTCAGGACTTTCTGTGCAATGATATTCAATCCGAAGGTCGCCAGCAGCAGGACTATACCGACGCAGAAAAGGGCCCTGTAGTGCTCGCTCCCGAAAGGAACCTCTCCCATTTCCGCAGCTATCGTCGCCGTCATCGTCCGAACCGACTTGAACGGCGAGCCGGTTATGACGGCGGCATTGCCAGTGACCATCATTACGGCCATGGTCTCTCCGATGACTCTGCCCGTGCCGAGCATCACCGCCGCTACTATTCCCGGAAGCGCTGCCGGCACCGTCACCCTCCACATCGTCTGCATCCTGCTGGCGCCCAACGCCAGCGATGCGGCCTTGTAGGATTCGGGCACGCTCCTTATGGCATCTTCAGAGATGGAGATGACAGTCGGTATCGCCATCAACGCCAGCAGCGCCGCGCCGGTCAGGGCTGTGAATCCTGTAGGCAGCCCGAAAGCGCCCTTGACCAGAGGCGCCAATACTACAAGTCCGAAGAATCCAATGACTACAGAGGGAATGCCGGCAAGTATCTCAATGAATGGCTTGAGTATCTCTCTTTCCAGCGGTCTTGCCAACTCGGAAATGTACACCGAGGCGCCGACACCGAACGGAATCGTAAGCACCATCGCCAGGACCGTGACAAGCAACGATCCGGTGATCAGAGGCAGCAGACCGAAGGATTCTTCCTGGAAAGACACGGGTACCCAGCGGCCGCTCAACAGTTTCTCAATCCCCGGCGTTACGGCAAAATGCCCTGCTTCCTTGCCCAGGAATGTGAATATCCCCAGGACAATCAGTATGCTCGTCGAAGCCGCGGAAAACAGTGTTAGCTTAACAGCCTTTTCTTGCCAGGCGGTTTTCATTTTTGAACCACAACGTACCCCGCATCTGTTACTACTGCCTGCCCCTCGGCGCTGAGGCAGAAATCTACGAACTGCTTGATAGCTCCCTTCGGTTCGAGTCCAACGTAGAAATAGAGGTCGCGGGCGATAGGATACTGTCCAGACTTGACCGTATCGTCCGATGGCAGAACCGCCGGTGACTCGGCATCGGCCTTGATAGCGACGATCTTGACCTTGTCCTTGGCCGCGAGGGCATAACCCAGTCCGACGTAGCCGATGGCCGTCTTGTCCGTCGACGCCGACTGAATGACTGCCGAGGTAGCCGGAAGCAGTTTCGCATCCTGCAGGTAATCCTTCTTTTTCAAGACCATTTCCTGGAAGAACACATATGTGCCGGAGCTCGATTCCCGTGATAGTACCACGATCTTTTCATCCGGTCCACCGAAGTCGCTCCATCTTGCGGCCGGATCGATGAAGATTCTCCCCAATTGATCGAGAGTCAGCTCGTCGACGGGATTGTCAGGGTGTACCACGACTGCAATTCCGTCTCTGGCGACGGCTATCTCTCGAGGATTGACATTCTTCTGCAAGGCCAGGTCCAGCTCCTTGTTCTTTATCTTTCGAGACGCCGCGCAGATGTCCGTAGTTCCGTTCAAGAGCGCTGCGATTCCCGTTCCGGAGCCACCACCCGTCACGGACACCTCTACGTCCGGGTTCTTGTTCATAAAGGCCTCGGCCCAGTTGCTGACAAGGTGAACCATCGTGTCGGAGCCCTTGATAGTAATCGAGTTCTGTCCGTCGGCGATGTTGCTGCGCCTCGAGCACCCGGTCAGTGCCGCAATAGCGAGAGCCAAAGCCAAAACGAACACTATAATGACATTCTTCCTTGAGTTGTCTTGGATACTCCTGTTCATTTTTCCTTCTCCCATGCTCATCTTCTTAAGTGTGACGCGTTACGTTTCGGCTTCATATACCCTTCAGGGTAGTAAATTCGCGCGAACAAGGCCACAAACTGCCATTGTAAAGTTAGTTACCCGCGCAAAAACCCGAAAATTCAATCGTGAACACTATGTATCACCGACGAATTGTTCTCACCGTGCACTCACTGATTTTCCCTTGTCTCATCAAAGTAGTCAAGATCGCTCAGCGGCAAAACTACGGATGTGGCGATATTCACGAGATGTGAGACTATACGCTTAAAGTGCCTTGCGACCAGAGCCAGACAGACCGCCTCATTGACCGACAAATCGCTCCTTGCGACGTCCGCGACGATTTTGTCACAGGTCGTGTTGATTCTCCTGTGATAGTCCCAGGTAGATCGGGCCTTTTCCTCGTTGGCGTCGATGAAAGCGTCTTTTGTCTGGTCGAACAATT
>LJTR01000437.1 GCA_001303465.1 Phycisphaerae bacterium SG8_4 | reverse complement strand
GGTATGCGGTAGTCTTCTGCAATGCCCGATCTGAACTCTTGGCCAGTGAAGATCTGGGGCCACGGGATGTCGTTTTCGTCGACGTATCTCTTTACCTCCTCGAGCGTGTCGTTTCCGCCCAGACCGATTACCTCGAGCCTTCCGGCGGCGTTGTAGCCGGCAGCCAATATCTTGAGCCGCTCAAACTCGGGATCAGATACGGGCTGCCAGAAACTCAGCAGGACGTATTTGCCGCGATAGTCGATCAGCTTCAGGTCCTTGTCGTCCAGAGTCCTGGCCTCGAACACCGGTGCAACGTCGCCTATGCGGAGGGGCTCATGCATTGAAAGCTCTAGTTCACCCAAATCCAGAGGCTCGTCGCTTCTGCCGCCGGGCATCTCAGGCACCTCGATGCTGCCGTAATAGCCGGCGATCTCCTCCGGCCGGCCTCGGCCTGTTAGGCGTTCCTCTATCCAGACCGTGAGATCATATTTGCCGCCAATTACATCTTCGATCCGGAATGACCCGTCGTCGCTTATCCTAAAAGTGTAGTGTCTCCAATTCGGGTTGTGCCAGTACGCGTCGCTGTATTGTCTGTACTGGTCTGTCTTGCGCCATTGCGTCCGCCACTGCTGCTGCTCGCGCTTGGTCATCCGGTCGTAATCATCCGGACGAGGTTCATCGGGCCGTGTTCTGCTCAGAGCCCTCAGGCCGTTTCCAAAATAGATGGATTTGTCATAGCCCGCCGGTGTCACGAACCTGCCAACGACCGGCCGGCCGGATCCGCCGAGCGTGATTTCGGCCGTCTCGCCTTCTTCGACTTCAACCGGCGTTCGAGACGTGATAGACCAACCGCTGTCTCCTGTCCTGATCAAATACCCCACCTCAAACCAACCCGCCGGGACTTTCTCGAAAACAAAGTGCCCTTCCGCGCCGCATTCGGTTTCGTAGCTATACTCGCGTTTGTGCCGAAACCACGTGGAGTTGGGCAGCGACGACATCCAGATTTTGTCGCCCTCGGCGGCGCGCCCCCTTGCGACCTGCCCCTCGATACGCCCCCACTCCTGGAGCCTGATTTCACGCGAATCAGCATATTCATCGGCCCTGACCAACGCAAAGCCCCTGTCGTCAGCGACGATCAAGATAAAGCTGTCGGCCGGCCGCCGTCCCAGGGTGAACTTGCCCTCGTCGTCGGTTCGAACAATACTGCTGCCGACCTCGCTGCGTATAGGTTCGAGCTTGCCATGCGACATTTTGGCGCCTATCTTGTCGGTACACAGGGCCACTTGTGCGTCCGCTACCGGACTGCCGGCGGCATCGACTATTCGACCACCAAGGTCACTCTGAGACATCTCGGACCAAACCGATGGCGGGCCGCTGACCGCGTCAGGTACGAGGAGAAAGTTCATTGCCTCTTCGTCATTCTCGTTGACGGTAAAATGGTTATCGTACAGACTTCCTCGCTCTGGTTTGTATCCAAGCGCTTGTGCACTTATGGAATGATGTTCGGGCCATGTGAGAAAGCTGTACTCGCCGGCGGCGTTGGTAATTGCCCCCCATTCGGACCGCTCGCCGGCCCGGATCTGATTCCACAATGGTGTCGGCCCATAACCATCATCAAAGACTCTTGCCCCTGCTATCGGCTTGCCCGTCAGGGCATCCTTCACTGTCCCTTTGACAACCAGCTCTGGAGAACCTGGCATAAACGCCGCCATAGGCAACAGGACTGCGGCGGCAGCGAGCACCACGGCAAGTCCGATGATTCCGAGCTTCGCGGTCTTGGGCATCGGCCGATTCAGGATATGTTTTATTCGGCCCGTCAGGGCGCTTCTGGATTCTACGACGCCTGTCAGCCTCAGACTCAGAGCCGGGCGCTTGAAAGCCATCTTCGCTACACTGAGTAATGTCTGCGGATACTGCCTGGCATTGTCACCCATCTCCACAAGGACCATTTCGTCGACTGCCTGCTCGCGCGCCCGGCGGATCATGGCGTTGGCCAGCCAAAGCAGCGGATTGTAGAAATAGAATATCTGCAGGGTGGTTGCAGCGAGATTCACCCACAAGTCGCCGCGCTTGATATGAGCGAGTTCGTGAAGCATGACCACTCGAAGCTCGCCCGAGCTGAAGGCCCGCGCGAGATTCTCGGGCACAAGAATTACTGGGTTGGACAACCCGCATACCGCCGGGCTCGTCGCGCTGGCCGAGATCCTCAGGTCAATCCTCTGTTTCACGGCCATGCGGTCGCAGCATTGTGCAAGTACCTCTGTCATCGGGTGATTCGCCTTTGACGCCTGGGCGACGAGCCGCTTGACAAAGAGTGCCCGTTGGAGCAGTAACAGTGCCATCGCCACCAGAACGGCCAGCCAAACCAGCAGCGCCACTGCCTGCCATGACAGCGGCGTCGCTGCCGGCGAGGCAAGGCTGATCGGGCGGATCGGTTCTGTGGCTGCTGGTTCGAGAGGATGGGCAGTTGGTTCGACCGCAACTGTTGCCGGCGCGCGTGTGCTTGCTTCGGCGCGCCGGATGTCCGGGACCGGCTGACTCTCAGCCGCCGGTATCGGTGCGACGTCCACCTTCGGCGCCGAAGTGGGCGCCGGAGTTGCGTCCAGATACGCCAGCTCATCGCCGAACCAGTAGCCTACACTTAACGGTGACGACAGCGAAGTTGGTAGCAGAAGCTTGACGAGCACCAGCATCCATATCCAGTAGCGAAACACCGCCCGCACCTTCCTGCGCAGCAGCAAATCGACCGACAACAAAATCAAAATCAGAAGGCCGGATTGGATCAGCATCGGCAGGGCAAACTCGACAAATGCCGAGCCGACCTCGTTTATGCGCTCAATTGTCGCGTTCATAATAAGCTCTCCTCTTATTATACCCTTGAGGGTAGTAAATTCCCGCGAGCAAGATCATAAACTATTATTTGAAAGCTACTTAACCGCGCAAGAACAGGAGTTTTCAATCAGGGCCGTCATACTTTGCTCCGGACGTAGCCCCCCCGACGCGTTTCTTTTTTATCAATCTCTCGAGCTCATCGAGCTGCTCCTGCGAGAGGTTGTTATCCAGCATGAACTGCATCATCGGTGTAAGCGCACCGTCGAACGCCCTCTTTACCGCGCGCATAATCTCGCCGCTCTGGGCCTGCTTTCTGGTAATTGCCGAACGGTACAAAATGAGATTGCGGATCCTCTCTGTTCGCAGCAGACCCTTGGTGACCATCCGGTCCGGCTCATTGTCCCAGACAGCCGTGATGATCGCCCATTCACCTTCGGTAAGCTCGTGGTTCTTCTTGGCCATGAAAACCTCCTTTATCTTTAATCGCGTCAATATTACTTTACATTTGTAGAGATGGCAAGAGAAAAAAGAGAATTTTTTTCAAAAATCACTTTCAGTACGGGAATCCCGGCCTGCGCCGCAGCAGAAGATGGTGCGACCGGTCGACGGGCGCCTGGATCGTGAGGCGTTGAATAGCCGTCCATCCAGATCGCAGAGACCTTTGCCCAGCGTTAGTTCAGCCCAGGTACCTCATAGAAACAATATCCGCCGCGGTCTGAGAATACCAGATTGCCTGCATTTTCTTCATACCATTGACTCCATCTCTGGGCGGATGTGAATGTCTGTTTCGTATAACGATTCAGGCAATCCCGGGCGAGCGCGGACTTTGACTCGTCGGCCAGCAGTTCGATCAGCGATTTGATCATTGCGACCTTTCGATTGGAGTCTATCCCGAGTGAGTGAAGGTCCTCATCGATGAGGAATTTGCTTCCGGCCTCATAGACGAATTCAATATTGTCTTCATAGTGTTTGCGCATGCCGGCAATATCATTTTTGTATTGACTCGCTATTTCCGGCGGGAAGTACCGCGACAAATAACGCTCCGTAAATGAAGGCCTCTGCTCCATTACTCCGAATATCATCATGAGGTCCTGGTCTCGGGTCCTCGCGCGCTGCGGTATCGCGATAAATGGTTTCCTGTCGTACTTGTGTATGTAGTTTATGCAGTTCAAAAACAGCTTCTGACCAGCCGGCGTCATTCTTGACGGCTCGGCGGACCAGCCCCACAGCATAAAGTTGCCGTGCCGCCCTATGCCCACCGAGTCGTACGGCTTGCCGGGCGCAAATCCCAGCATAATCGTTTCAGCCTCACCGGGATACTCGCCGTAGACGCCCGGTGCGACGGCGCCTGCTTTTCCAACCTGGTTATTCGTATCCTGAATACGGCAGACCTTCATCGACTTTCCCAGCGACAGGCCTTTCGGTAACGTTTGCAGGTAGGTTGGGGGCGTGTCTTTCTGCGTGAATTGCAGGTCAACTTTGAACGGTTCGTTGTAAACGGCATGTTCGAAGGACTCACCATGAGCCCAGTCAGTGAGGCAGTTTCACCTGTACCCCGGTTTCAAACGCATTCTGTCATAAAGAAACGCACCGGGAATTCCGAGGGCAAGTGTGGCCCGCGAGTACTCCTTGGGCAGTCTGATGATCTCATAGAGGGGACTACCGCCCCTGTTGCCCCACTGAATTCCGTCCTTGTCGAGGATCACAACATCGCTTTCGCTGGCCTGTTCCTCTTTGAAGGACATGACGTCAACGGATTTGACCTCCACAAAGTGTTTGCTCAGGAAAGAGACGAAATCCTTCTGCCGAGCCGTATCGGGCATGCCGGCATACAGAATACGAAGTGAGATCCTGTTTTCCGCCGGCGCTTCCTGCCCGCCGGCGCAGGGCACGACCAGCAGGGCAAGGATAAATGATACCGTGAAGAAATATTTCATTGTCGGCCTCCCTAAAGAGTTACTCCGCACGGTGATCTGGAATCACCAGGATCAGACCGACCGCAATTATACCGAAACAGGATTGTCTCGTAAAGCGCCTAATTGTCTGCTTGGAGGGTAACGATATTTGGATGGGCCATGAGTTCGGGTCCGTTGTTGTTGCCGATCACGTTGTAATGCCCATCGTCGCTCCAGAAGACAAATCCCGCCAGTTCGGGATAGCCGGTTTCCAGTTTTCTGACCACGTCCAGGCAATCTCTGGGCCGATCCCTCCGTCCACGGATCCCCAGTTCCGACCACCAGATCACCTTTCCGGCGGTTTTCTTCTTTTCGACAGCCCACTTATACTCGGAAAAATTCAAACCGGTGCCATAGGCTGATTTTCCCAGGACATCCACATAGGCATCGCCCGGATAGTACTTTTCCAATGCACCATGATTGGCGGTGGTATGATACGCCCAGAGGACATTGTCGAGGCCCTTGTCGTTGGTAAAGTAGTCGTGTACCAGGCGGTAGAGCTTGATGATGTTTTCAGGTCCCTCTTTGGCGTGCCACTTGTTCCTGTCATCACTCTCCACAAATGGGGTATAGACAACCGGTATGCCCTGATCCTTCAACCACTGCAGATTGGCGGCCATCCTGTCCATCTGGTTGTAGAAGTTTTTCCTGGTCGGATTGTCAGTCGGCGCGAATATCGGATCGATATCAACCGGGTCGTTCCACGATCGGCCCGCCGGATTGGCATAAAATGTGAATACTCCCACGATCATGCCGCGATCCCACATTTCTTTGACGCCGTTATTCCAGGCCGAATCTGGGAAGGGGTCGTCATGAAAGTCATAGGTGACACATCCATAGCGGGGCATTTTCCCCGTGTGATCGTATACCTTCTTTAGCCAGTTGCTGTCGTGATCCATATCGGGATTCTCATTATGTACCCAGGTGGCCATCTGCCCGAACATATAGCGGCCGTTTCCCAAACCTTTGAGATGGGCCAACACCTTTTCAGCTTGCTGGGTCTTGCTTTGACATACAGCCGGCATGAGAAGAAATGAGAAGAAGAGCATAGAGGCAAATCTCCTGCCTTTGGTGCGACCATGGTTCGCTGGACTTAAAGCTGATTTCATAAAACGGGGCTCCAAATTATGAGATTGTAGGGTGCGATGATTCGCACCAATAATTTCTGCTACATCGCTTCTGCGTGCAACTTCAAGCCTAGGGCCGAAATAACTTTCAGGATCGTATCGAATGCAGGGACTCTATCACCAGAAAGAGCTTTGTAGAGGCTTTCGCGTGACAAACCGGCTTCGCGTGCTACCTGCGACATGCCTTTGGCACGAGCAATATCTCCAAGAGCTTTGGCAATGAAAGCAGCATCGCCGTTTGCTTCCTCCAAGCAAGCTTCAAAATAAGCAGCCATCTCCTCCGGAGTCCTCAGATGTTCGGCTACGTCGTATCGTGTAGTCTTAGTCTTAGCCATGATTTAACCTTTAAAGATTTTGAGCTAGACGCTGTGCGGTCTTGATATCCTTGGCTTGTGTGCGCTTGTCGCCACCAGCCAGTAAAACAATAACTGTTTACCTCACTTTTTTGTAATAGACCCTATAGCCGGAGCCATAGTCAATTCGTAATTCTGATACTCCCTTGCCGACCGGTTTCACGTCCCCTGCGTTTCCGAGCAACAATCGCTCGATTCGTACAAGAATGCGGGCTCGAGCTTTGATATCACGCAAGCTATCAATCCATTTTGCGAACGTATCCGTCTTACGAATCTCAATCATGCGATCATTGTAGCCTATTGGCTACAGGCAGTCAAAAGGTTTTTCAAGGTAATTTGCGGCCGGTGCGTAACAGGGGGTGCGTCCTTAATCTTCCTCTGGTCTTACCGCAGAACGACAATGTTGACGATTCATTCCGGGGCGACAATTCTTGGACGTGTCGTGATCCATGTCACGATTCTCAGTATGCACCCAGGTGGCCATTTGCCCGAATATATAGCGGCCGTTTCCCAAGCCTTCAAGATATGTCAATACCTTCCAAGGGTGTGGGGGGCGACCTTTACATGTAGCGCGCATAAGAAGAAATGAGTAGAGGATGGGGGGAGGGGCGTCCGGCACCTTTTTGCAGGTAGGATGGGTCCGCCGCTGGCGGATTGCCCATGCTGTCAATGCAACACGACCCGAGCCGCATGGGCAGTCCCGGCGCGCCGGGATGCCCATCATACAGGCTGATGGGTTTATTGATTAGCTTGCCTCTTTTCTCTCTCATCTTCTAAAAGTCCTCTATTGAAAACATAAACTTTAATCTCTTGCTCAGATGTTTCTTCACCTTCAAATACGACAGTAATCAAATGCAAACCAATATGTTCCCATTCAGGTCTCCATTTGATATACTCCTGGCCATCTCTCTTTATTAGTTGCATACCGGACGGATGAGGCTTTTTTAGGCGAAAGCTGCCCCGCCCCGGACGCTTAATCTTTATCATGTATATGTCGTCTTGTGCTTTTCTATCAGAGGGCTTTTGAATGTACAGCCGAACCTTTCCTTCTTCATCAACTTCGGTCTGCATGGCGAATAATTCGTATGCACTTTCTTTTGCTCTGTTAAGGCAGGGCAGAAGGATGCTCATCAATAAGACGATAATGGACATTACCATCAAGAGTTCAAGAAGAGTAAAACCCTTTAGTTGCACTATCTCTTTTAGTTTTGACTTGTTATTTTGCATCTAGTTTCTCACGCTGATCTCATCGCTCACGCGATAGTAGTCGAAGTCCACGAATCCGCCCGCGGTCTTGGTCGCGAAGTTGAACAATCCGAAGCGGTAGCCCATGAAGTGCGGCAGGGTGTAGACCATCTGCAGGACGGAACCTATCTTCGTCCACGTATTGCCGTCCAGGCTGTAGTAGAAATAGGCCTTGTCCATACGGTCCCTGAAGTCACAGTCGATTTTGAAATACACGGTTTGTTGCGATAATGGAATACTCTCGATCTCCTCGGGTCGATTGGATTGGGCGCTGATCATAACGATCGATTTGCTGTCACCTTCCATCTTGACGCCGACAAAGCCGTATCTCCTTTGCAGGGCGATCAGGCCGGCGCAATCACCGTCCTTCATTTGGCTGACCTCGATTCTGGTGGTCGCGGAACTCACCGGGCCGAAGGTCCTTTGGGTCAGCATGTTGCGGGCGCCAAGCACATCGTTATCCACCCGTCCAGTGGTCATACGCAGGTGACCGCTGCGCTCGCCAATCGACCAGAAGCGGTTGTCCGGATTGTGGTTCCACTGCCACGCCAGCGGTAGCGGTTCACCAGGCTGGCGACTGAATTCGTCCGATGCCACGATATTACCAGGTCCTTCTTCATTATCCTCAATATCGACCGTCTGTGGTGCCTTCCCGTCGACACCCAATACCGGCCA
>LJTR01000034.1 GCA_001303465.1 Phycisphaerae bacterium SG8_4 | reverse complement strand
TTTCGGAAATAGTTTCGCGGCAATTTACGCACACGGCGGGCCAGAAAAGATGGTTGACGCCATCTATGACGAAAATGGCGGCTCGTTTGACTATCGAAAAAGCCGTTTCTGGCGTTGCAGTACCCATATTGGTGATTATAAGCGGAAGAACTGAGATTAGCCACCCGGAAACAGCGAAAACCGCAAGTGGCGCAACTTGCAGTAGCTGCAGGGGCCCTAATATAAGTATACATGAATATGTATTCATTCATGTTGATAATAAGGTCTGTTATTTGAACATAATTGTACTCGTTATCTTTCTCATAACTGCTGTACCAGTAATATATTGGGTGTGATTGTCCGGTGATTGGCCGGCTTTTTTCCTAAATGATGCGTTGACCGATGCTTCTGATAGTGCTATAATCTGGCTTTTTGGTGGCAATAGCATTGAGAACAACCGGAAAGAAACGAACAAAGAGATCCTCCACCAAGGTTGCCAGTGTCAAGAGCAAGAAAGCTTTTAGAAGCTATCAGCAGGCAATGAAGTACTTGTATGAGAGGACTGACTACGAGAAGGAGAAGCGTCTGCGCTATAATGTTACGACGTTTAACCTAGCCAGGATGAAGAAGCTGCTCTCGTTGTTGGGCAATCCACAAAGCAAGATTCGTACAGTCCATATCGCCGGCACAAAAGGCAAGGGCTCTACCGCTACAATGTTGGGCAAGATGCTTGAAGCGAATGGATACAGCGTTGGGTTGTATACATCGCCTCACGTGGTACACCTTCATGAGCGGATCACGGTTGATTCCCAAATGGTCAGCGATGCGGAAATGCGCGAGCTGCTGAACCGCATTCACGGCCCAGTTGAGAAGATATCCAAAACGGACGCTCCAACCTTCTTCGAGATTATGACCGCTCTGGCATTTATGCATTTTGCCGACAAGTCGGTCGACATCGCCGTGATCGAGACCGGTTTGGGCGGCAAATTGGACAGCACAAACGTTATCAAACCCCAGGTGGTCGGCATAACGAGCTTGAGCATAGACCACCAGCATCAGCTTGGGCGGACTATTGACAGCATCGCCGAAGAGAAGGCGGGGATCTTTAAACGCGGTGTGCCGGTTGTTACTGTCCAGCAGGAGCCGGCTGCGATGCGGGTATTGAGATCACAGGCTGTTGCTGCTGAGGCCCCGCTGAGCGTGACGGGCAACGATATTGATTTCTCGCATCGATTTGAGACGTCGCAGGAGGAGGGCCCGCATACGAGAATTTGCCTGACGACACCGACCAGCAGATTTGAGCATGTACGGGTGCCTTTACACGGCAAACATCAGGCGATCAACTGCGGCCTGGCACTGGCTATGCTGGATAAGCTCAAGACGGTCGGCTACAAGATAGACAATGATAAGACCAGTCTGGGGCTCAGCAAGGTCTCGCTGGCGGGGCGAATGGAGATGATCTGGGACGATCCACGGATAATGATCGACGGTGCCCATAATGCTGCGAGCATCAAGGCCCTGATCCATGCTATAGGCCAGAACATTCCTTACGACTCGATGGTGGTCATCTTCGGATGCAACTGTGACAAAGACGTCCAAGGCATGCTTGAAAGGCTCCAATACGGGGCGGACAAGGTGGTCTTCACCCGCAGCAATTCTGCTAAAGCAGTGCCCCCGGATGAACTGGCCGAGATTTACACGGAAATCTGTGGCAAGATGTGCCAGACCGCCAGCAGTCTGGGTCAGGCGTTGCAGCTTGCCAAGAGCGCCGTCAGCAAGGAAGACCTGATCTGCATCACTGGAAGTTTCTATCTGATCGGTCAGGCAAAGGTCCGCTTCCAGCCAAATTGAGCAAGCCGGCGCCTCTGAGAGGGCCCTGATTCCCAATGATCCCGCTGAAGACTTGGCAGTCTCTGTCTGCGCCGAGGCTTTTTCAATTTGCAATGGCAGACTATCTGGAGTATAAAGTCGTTTTTTCTGGGATTGAATGGCCGTGCATAAGGAGCTACCCATGGAGCAAGTGGAACGATACATTGCGGTTGACCTTGGTGCCGAGAGCGGCAGGGTGATGCTCGGTTCGGTTTCGGCTGATAGGCTCGTTCTGGAGGAGGTTCATCGTTTCGGCAACGGACCCGTTGAAGAGAAGGGCACCCTGCGGTGGGATTTCCATCGATTGCTTTCTGAAATAAAGACCGGTATCGGCCAGGCGGCGAAGGCCGCTGGTGGCCGAGTGTGGGGTGTCGGCATCGATAGCTGGGGGGTCGATTTTGGCCTGCTGGACGCCGACGGCAAATTGCTCGAGAATCCCTATCATTATCGTGACAGCCAAACCCAAGGGATGCGGGAAAAAGCATTCGAGATGATGGGCAAACGTGCGATCTACGACAACACGGGCATCCAGTTCATGGTGCTCAACAGCGTGTATCAACTGCTGGCAATGCGTTTGAATAATTCGCAGGCCCTGGCCAAGGCGGCGCACCTGGTCTTTGTGGGCGATCTGTTCACATATTTCCTGTGTGGGGAGATCTTCGCTGAATACAGCCTGGCGAGCACCTCGCAGTTCATGGACATGAGGACCGGTCAGTGGTCGAAGGCAGTCCTTGATGGGCTTTCCTTGCCCACTGACATTATGCCGAAGATTATCGATCCCGGAACGGTTGTAGGTTGTTTGAGTGATGAAATCCAAAGTGAACTGCTCTGTGGTACGATACCCGTGATTGCCGTTGGCTCGCACGACACGGCTTCGGCCGTTGCCGCGGTGCCTGCCGCCGGTGATGCCAACTGGGCCTATCTTTCATCAGGTACCTGGAGCCTGATGGGTGTCGAGATTCCTCAGGCGATTGTCAACGAAAAGACGTTTCAATACGAATTTACCAACGAGGGCGGGGTCGAAAAGACTATCAGGCTCCTGAAGAACATAATGGGGTTGTGGCCGGTCCAGGAGTGCCGAAGACAATGGCAATCCGAGGGGACCGATCTGTCCTATGCCCAGATGGCCGCGCTGGCTCAAAAGGCTGAGCCGTTTGCCCGTCGTATCGATGTCGATGACGGCAGCTTTCTTGCTCCGGGCGATATGCCCATGCGGATAAATGACTACCTCATTAGGACGGGCCAGGAGCCAATCGAAGACAAGGGCCAGATGGTCAGATCGATACTGGAGAATCTTGCTCTGAAGTATCGTTCAAGAATGGAGGCGATCGAGGACGTCACCGGAAAAACGGTTGAGGTGCTGCACATCGTCGGCGGCGGCATACAGAATGAGCTGCTCTGTGAGTTCACGGCCAACGCCCTTGGCAAGAAGGTAGTCACCGGTCCGATCGAGGCCACCGCCAGCGGCAACATCCTTATGCAGGCCATAGCGACTGGGCAGATAAAATCGCTGGCTGAGGCCAGAAAGATCGTTCGCAATTCGTTCGAGCTCAAAGAGTACCAGCCTCAGGAGACTTCACTCTGGCGGCAACAATATGAGAAAACAAAAAGTAAGAAGTAAAAAGGCAAAAGTGAAAAGGATCTGGATATCTTGATTGAAGAGCTCGAACGCAAGCTGGATAGTTTTGATGGGGGCCAAAGAAGAGCGGCCCTTTTGGAGCTTTCTAAAAAGGTCGCGGCCGGGCAGGTCGATTTGCCCGAGCCCGGCACTGATGTCAACATTCACTGCCATACGTTCTTTTCCTACAACACCTACGGGTATTCTCCCAGCAAATTTGCCTGGCTGGCGCGCGAGAGAGGACTGGCCGTCGCAGGAGTGGTAGATTTCGATGTGCTCGACGCCCTGGAGGAGTTTCTATACGCCTGCAGACTTCTGGGCCTCAAGGGCTTGGCAGGACTGGAATCGCGCGTCTTCGTACCTGAATTCGCAGATAAGGTCATAAACTCGCCAGGCGAGCCGGGCATTTCATATCACATGGGTGTGGGATTTCCCTCGGCGACGGTGCCTTCTGACCAGCAGGGCTTCCTCGCGTCACTTCGCGAAACGGCCCAGGGGAGAAATCAGGACCTGATGGCCAGGGTGAACGAGCATCTGCGCCCGGTCGAACTCGACTACGAGCGTGACGTGCTTGTACTTACCCCGTCGGGCAACGCCACCGAACGGCACATGTGTCTTGCCTTTGCCCGCAAGGCCATGGAAGTCCTGGGCGATCCCGACAAGGCGGCAGGTTTCTGGTCTGAGAAATTAGGTGTGGAGCTGACGGCCTGCCAGATGCCCGAGAGCAGGGACCTTCTCGACGCGATTCGCGCCAGGACGATGAAACGCGGCGGGGTTGGTTATGTCAAGCCCGATCAAGGCTCTTTCCCCCGCATGGCCGATACGAACAGTTTCATACTTGCCTCAGGCGGAATCCCCGTCCATACGTGGCTCGATGGAACGAGCGACGGCGAACAGCAGATCGAGCGATTGCTCGACGTAGCCATGAGCACCGGAGCGGCGGCGATCAACGTTATCCCGGATCGAAATTACACGCCGGGCTCTTCGGATGTGAAACTCGATAATCTTTACCACGTGGTGGAGGTGGCCGAGAGGCGGCATCTGCCCGTCGTGATGGGGACCGAGATGAACAGTCCAGGGCAGAAATTTGTCGACGACTTCCAGAGCGAGGAGCTCAAGGCTTTGGCGCCGGTGTTCCTCAAAGGTGCGCACATTGTGTATGCCCATTCGGTGCTTCAACGAGAATCCGGCCTGGGATACACTGGCGAGTGGGCGGCCAAGAGTTTCGGCAGCGTCGCGGACAAGAATGATTTCTTCGAGGAGCTTGGAGGTTCGTTGCAGCCAGGCAAAGAGGATGATCTCAGCGGTTTGAGTGATGACGTGACGGCCCGGGAAATATTGGACAAGATAAGGGCGTGACCTTCCGCAGCGCGAAGGATTGATTTATGACAGACTTGCCAAAGACACAGTATGCGGTTCAGTTAGTAGCGCCGGACGAGCTTATTTTGAACAAGACCAAAGATGTCCCCGTGCCGGGCCCACATCAGATTCTCTGCCGCGTAGAGGCAGTCGGGCTTTGTTTTTCCGACCTCAAGTTGCTCAAGCAGTTCTCCTCGCACGTTCGCAAGAGCGAGGTGTTATCCGGAATCGACCTGGATATACTCAAAGAGATCCCCAGCTACGTTCCGGGCGAGGCTGCAACGGTGCCCGGCCATGAAGCGGTGGTGAGGATCGAAGCGGTCGGTCCGGGTGTGGAGGATTTTGCGCCGGGCCAGCGATTCCTCGTCCAGACGGATTATCGCTGGGTCCGAACCGCAACCTCCAACGGCGCGCTTGGCTACAACTTCGAAGGCGCCCTGGCCGAGTTTGTGCTGATGGACAAGAGAATCATAACCTCCCCCGAGGGCGAGTCGATGCTCCTGGCCGCCAGCGAGGAGCTCTCCGGCTCGGCTGTTGCGCTGGTCGAACCCTGGGCATGCGTCGAGGACGCCTATGTCTCCACTGAGCGAACAACGCTGAAGGCGGGCGGACAGATGCTCGTCGTTGCCGAAACCGAAGTGGCCGAAGGTCGGCTCGACAATCTGTTTGACCGTTACGGCGCGCCGGCTCAGATAACCTGGATCTCGCAGTCGCCGGAACCTTCCGGGTTAACCGTCCCGGTAAAGAAAGCCACAAGCGTTGCAGAGCTCTCCGATGCAGGCTACGACGACGTGATCTACTTTGGTTCGGCCCCGGAGATTGCCGAATCGCTATTTGCGAAAGTTGCCCTCAACGGTCTGCTGAATATTGTTCTTTGCGGAGGAAGATTCGGCCGTGACGTTGTCAGTATGGTCGGCCGAGTCCACTACGGCGGTATCCGCATAATTGGTACCACCGGTTCGGACCCGGCCGAATCGATGGAGACAATCCCCGATACCGATGAGATTCGGCCCGGTGACAAGATCAATGTCATAGGCGCAGGCGGTCCGATGGGGATGATGCACGTGATACGCAATATTTGTCAGGGCGTCGAGGCAGTCAGTGTTTTTGGCAGCGACCTTGACGACGGCAGATTGGCGGCGCTGACGAAAATCGCCGCACCTCTGGCCGCCAAGAACGGCGTCGAGTACCGGCCGTATAATCCGACGAAGCAGAAGATTCCCGATGTGTTCGATTACGCTGCGATTATGGCGCCCGTTCCTGCGCTGGTCGCTGCTTGTGTGCACAGCGCCGCTGAGGGGGGTCTGATCAACATCTTTGCAGGTATACCAGCGACCGTCTGCGGTGAGATAGACCTGGATGCTTACATTGAAAAGAAGCTGTATTTCATCGGGACCAGCGGCTCGACTCTGGACGACATGAAACAGATGCTGGCCAAGGCCGAATCCGGCCGGCTCGATACAAATGTGAGCGTCGCCGCCGTTTCCGGATTCGAGGGTGCTGTCGAGGGAATTCGCGCCGTCGAGAACCGGTCGATAGCCGGCAAGATCATCGTCTATCCGGCCTGCCGAGACCTGGGATTGGTGCGGCTCGAAGAGATGGCCGAGAAGATGCCCGAAGTTGCCGCGTGCCTCGACGAAGGGTTGTGGACAAAACAGGCCGAACAAAAACTTCTGGAAATGTATGGAGATGCATAGCACTCTTTCATGGTTAGAAATGTGAGAATGTCATTCCGAGCGAAGCACAGCGTAGTCGACGAATCTTGCTGGCAATCGTATGGATTTCTCCGTTCGAGACCAGATTCCTCCGCTACGTGATGCTGTGCGTCACTGCGGTCGGAATGACATTGGGTGAAGGCACAGAAGAAACGGAAACTTGGTAGTAGTTATAGGAAAGCTTTTGAACATGAGCAGTTCGGAAAGGATCGAGAAGGCGTATGAGGCGGCGCGGCAGCGCTATGCCGAGCTGGGCGTAGACAGCGACAGGGCGACCGAGCGTCTGGCTGAAATCGCGATATCGCTGCACTGCTGGCAGGGCGATGACGTGGGGGGCTTCGAGAGCGGCGAGGGTCTGACAGGCGGGGGGATAATGGCGACAGGTGCATATCCCGGCAAGGCCCGTACGGCCGATGAGCTGCGGGCCGATGTGGACAAGGTGATGAGCCTTCTGCCGGGCAGACATCGGCTCAATCTGCACGCCAGTTACGCCGAGACCGGCGGTAAGGTGCAGCGCGATGAGCTTCAGTCTGAGCATTTCGCCGCGTGGATCGACTGGGCCAAGGCAGCCGGCATCGGCATGGATTTCAACGGCACCTTCTTCTCACATCCGAAGGCCGAGAGCGGCTTTACATTAGCCAGTGCCGATGAAGACATACGCAGGTTCTGGGTCAATCACGGGATAGTCTGCCGCGAGATTGGAGCCGCGATGGGCGCCGAACTCGGCACGCCGTGCGTGACAAACCTGTGGATCGCAGACGGCTACAAGGACATCCCGGCCGATCGCAAAGGACCCCGCGAGCGGCTCAAGAGATCACTCGATGAGATATTTGCCCAGTCTATGGACAAGGCCCACTTGCTGGATGCGGTTGAAGCGAAACTCTTCGGCATAGGCTCGGAAAGCTACGTTGTCGGTTCACATGAGTTCTATCTGGGCTACGCTCTGGAGAATAAGTTGTTGCTCTGCCTGGACACGGGGCATTTTCATCCGACCGAAGTCGTATCCGACAAGATATCGTCGGTGCTGACCTTTCTCGATGAAATACTGCTTCACGTCAGCAGGGGAGTGCGCTGGGACAGCGATCATGTGGTGATTCTCTCAGACGAGTTGCGAGCGATCGCACAGGAGATTGTTCGGGGCGATTACCTCGATCGGGTCCACATCGGGCTCGATTTCTTTGATGCCAGCATTAACCGGATCGCCGCCTGGACGATCGGAACGCGGTGCATGATAAAGGCGCTGCTGATAGCCCTGCTTGAGCCGGTGGGCAAACTCCAGCAAATGGAAGCCGAGGGCGACTGGACATCTCGACTGGCGATGATGGAAGAGTTGAAGACTCTCCCCTTCGGTGCGGTCTGGGATTACTACTGTCTCAAATCGGACGTCCCTGTCGCCGAAAGCTGGCTGGATGACGTCCGGGCTTACGAAAAGGATGTTCTGAGCAAACGCCAATAAACCAATATCGATAACAGTCAGAGACGGCGAGGACGACCGCATGGACACGCAAGAGCAGTCGCAGCAGACGCAGGCAGGCAGTGAGTTCGAACGCGAGCCGGTGCCAAAGAGTGCACTACTCGGTTTCAAAAGCTTCATCGGAATGTATGCCGGCGAGCATTGTGCAGGGACCGAGTTGATGATCGGCCCGCTCTTTGTGGCCGCCGGAGTCGGCGCGTTCGATCTTATCATGGGACTTCTGCTCGGCAATGCACTGGCGGTGCTCAGTTGGATGTTCCTGTGCGCGCCAATAGCCACTCGCAGCCGTCTGACACTCTACTATCATCTTGAGAAGATCTGTGGGCGCAAGCTCGTGACGCTCTACAACCTCGCCAACGGCGTGATGTTCTGCTTTCTCGCCGGGGCGATGGTCACTGTCTCGGCGACGGCCGTAGGGGTCTGGTTCAAGTTCCCAATGCCCGGGCTCAACGACCTGTATCCCAACAGCGTTGGCTGGGTGGTGGCTGTTGCTGTTGTCGGTGGCCTCATCGCAATCGTCGCCGCTTATGGCTACCAAACCGTAGCGAAGTTTGCCAATGTTGCCGCCCCATGGATGGTTCTGGTCTTCCTGGCTTTCGGTTTCGTCGGGCTTCGCCAGTTCATCGATGCCACAGGCGCCGAAGTGAATTCGCTGGGCGGTGCCTGGCAATTGGCCAAAGATCACATCTGGAAGGGCGGAGCGCCGCAGGAAGGCCAGGTCAAGTTCACATTCTGGCATGTCACGTTCTTCGCTTGGTTCTGCAATATGGCAATGCACATAGGTATGAGCGACTTGTCAGTGTTTCGCTTCGCAAAGAAGTCGTGGTACGGAATCGCTTCGTCCACCGGTATGTATGTGGGTCACTTCATGGCGTGGATCAGTGCTGCGATTCTCTACGCATATCAGCTTCACCTGGATCCGTCCGATACCGATGTGCTGCCCGGCCCTCTTGCCTTCAGGGCCTGTGGCCTTGCCGGACTCGTCTGTGTGATAATTGCCGGCTGGACTACCGCCAATCCGACAATATACCGAGCTGGCCTGGCGTTCCAGGCGATTTGGCCGAAATCATCGCGATTCAAGGTGACGCTCATTACGGGAGCGGTCGCAACGGTTGCCGGCATGTTCCCGGCCATAGCTATGAAGCTGCTCGACTTCGTCGCGCTCTACGGCATGGTACTCATGCCGATGGGGGCAGTCGTGTTTATCGACTTTTGGGTGATTCCTAGGCTTGGTCTACGCAGCTCCTATGCAGAACTGAGCGGGCATAGTCTCAACTGGGCGGCGGGGCTTGCCTGGATTGTCACCTTTGCCGCTTGTCTGACCGCCGTGTTCATAATCGGCCGTTGGTCGCTGTGGTTTGTCTCGCTGCCTGGCTGGTTTGTCGCAGCGATGCTCTATATGGTGTTGAGTAGAATCTATCAAAACAGGGTCCGCCCGCCCACGGCGGCGTAACAGGAGAAAACGCGATGCGTCCCATTCTGCAAATACTGTCATTAGCTGCGTTGATCGCTCTTACCGTACCCTCGGTCTTCTTCCTGGCGGGCCGTATGGAACTGGATAAGGTGAAGTGGATAATGCTGCTGGCTACGATCATCTGGTTTGTCGTGGCGACTGGTTGGATGTGGAAAGACAAAGGCGCACCAGACTAGTGCGCCGGCTGAGAGTAATAAAGGAGAAGATCATGCCTGATACCGATGCGGTAAAAGAAGCGAAGAAGTTCTACGAAGATGTTCCCGCCAAGACGCCCGGCTTTTTCCTCAAGGGCGCAGGCTCTCTCGACTGGGGGATGAAGAATCGGCTGGCGAGGATATTCAACCCCAATTCGGGCCGAACGGTAATGTTTGCCATCGACCACGGCTATTTTCAGGGTCCGACGACAGGGCTCGAGCGAATCGATTTGACTATCGTGCCGCTGATGTATCACGCCGACGCCATCATGCTGACCCGCGGAATCCTCCGGACGACCGTCCCGCCTTCGCTGACCAAGCCGGTCGTGATGCGGTGCAGCGGCGGCCCGAGTATTCTAAAGGAGCTGTCGAACGAGGAGTTGGCCGTTGACATCGAGGACGCGATTCGGATGAATGTCTCGGCGATCACGCTGCAGGTATTCATCGGTGGCGAGTTCGAGACGCGCTCCGTGCACAATATGACGCGCCTGGTTGACATGGGGCTTCGCTACGGCATTCCCACGATGGCGGTGACCGCGGTCGGCAAGGACATGGTGCGGGACGCGAGATACTTCCGCCTGGCCTGTCGAATTTGTGCCGAACTCGGGGCCCAGATTATCAAGACATATTATGTGCCGGAGGGTTTCGAGACGATAACTGCCTCTTGTCCGGTTCCGATTGTGATGGCCGGCGGCAAGAAGATCCCAGTGCTCGATGCGCTGACGATGGCGTATAATGCCATCCAGCAGGGCGCCTCCGGCGTGGACATGGGACGCAATATATTCCAGTCTGACGCGCCTGAGGCTATGATGAAGGTGATCGGCAAGGTTGTTCACGAGGATATGAAACCTCAGGATGCCTATGAATTGTACGAAACCCTCAAGAACGAGGCCGAGAAGAGCTAGGATTAGAGATGCGGAGTAAAGCTCTTTTCAATCAGTTGCGTCAGAGGGTGCCTCTCATCAGCGTGGGCGTGCTTAGCGCGGATTTGATGTCTCTTGGTTCGGATCTGGAACTTCTGAAAAGAGCCGGCGTAGAGTTGCTGCACTTTGATATTATGGACGGGTGCTTTTGTCCGATGATGACGGTCGGGCCCGGTTTTGTCAAGGCCGTCAAGACAGCGCTGCTCAAAGACGTGCATTTGATGATAGACGAACCGCTGGATAAGCTTGAGGATTATGTCGCAGCCGGGGCGGATATGATTACGGTTCACGTTGAGTCCTGCCGGCATACACATCGCCTCTTGCAGAAGCTGGGCGAAATGACCAATGCCAACGACCCGGCCAGAGGTATCCTGCGCGGAGTCGCACTAAATCCGGGAACGCCTCTTGAGACAGTCCTGCCGCTTTTTGACGAGGTGGAAATGATCTTTCTTTTAGGCATTAATCCCGGCTGGGGCGGGCAGAAGTTCATTGCCTCTACCGGGCGGCGACTTGGACAACTCAAGGAGATTATTGCCACGGCTGGCAGAGAGATTCTCACCGGTGTTGACGGCGGAATCACGCAGGACAACATATCCGAAGTGGCGCAAATCGGCGCCGATATCATTGTCACGGGAAGCGCGGTCTTTCGCGGAAACACGCCGATGGAAGGCGCAAAGTTTATGATAAGTGCCGCAAATGATGGCGCCAAAGGTCTCAATGCAGATAAGGCATAACGACAATCGAGAAGAAGAAAGATGAGCAAGAAGGCGGCAGACAAAGGCTCGTCAGGGCGATTGATCAGAATAGCTCCGATTGTTCGGGGGTTGCTGGCAGAGGCCACAGGTGAGCCGGATATCCCGTACAAGCCGGTCATTCTAAAATCTCTGACAAACAAGGAAGCTATCGATTTCGCCGGCTCTGCAGAAAACGCCCAAGCTCAGTGTTATCCGGCGCCCTTGACGAAGGGTCAAAAACCTCCGCTTTTTCTGAATGTTGGGCAAGAATTCAGCCAACGCTTCAGAGACGCCATTTCGGACTATTCAACGCGGCACGGTCTGAAGCCTGAAATCATATGTGTTCGCGAATTGGGAATCCTCTACGTTGATCAAGCGAAGCGGGAGTCTGATTTGCCCCTGACGAACAAAGTGGCTCTGGTAACCGGCGCAGCCGGAGCGATCGGCTATGGAATCTGCTGTGGGCTGTTGGAAAAAGGCTGTCACCTGGTGGCGACCGATCTTCCGGGCGAAAAGCTCGATAGTTTCACGGCCGACCTCAAGCAGATAGCCGGCGACCGCGTGATTGGAATTGCAATCGACGTTACTAGCGAAGAATCTGTAGTCGGAGGCTTTGAGAGTGTCATTCGAACCTGGGGCGGGATTGATATTGTGATTGTAAATGCCGGCATTCCGCTTGTCACATATTTGAAAGACATGGACCTCGATGCCTTTCGCAAGCTCGAGAAAGTCAACGTCGAAGGCACTCTCCTTACTCTCAGAGAAATCGCCAACCACTTTATACTCCAAGGCACAGGTGGTGACATCGTCATCGTATCGACGAAGAACGTTCCGTGTCCCGGCGCCAGCTTCGGCGCATACAGTGCGACCAAGGCGGCGGCTCACCAATTGGGGCGCATCGCCAGCCTGGAGTTGGCTCCACACGGGGTACGGGTAAACATGGTGGCGCCCGATGGAGTGTTCTCCGAGGGCAAATACAGGTCGGGCTTATGGGCCGCGGTGGGGCCGGACCGGATGAGGGCAAGAGGACTTGACGAAGAAGGTTTGCAGGAGTATTACCAGAACAGGAATCTTCTAAAAACTAAGATTACGGGCCGCCATGTTTCCAATGCCGTACTGTTCTTTGTCACACGTCAGACGCCGACGACGGGTGTGACGATCCCCGTAGACGGCGGCCTGCCTGATGCCACACCAAGATAGGATGTTGAGGCAAAAATCAAAGATCAAAGATCAAAATGCAAAATTGAGGAAGTCATCCGCCTTCGGCGGATTCCACAGTTCTAATTTCTAACATTTGTATTATGAATCGATTGTAAGGAATGTTCTCGAAAAATGGATGAAGCACTATCACAACTTATTAGAATCTCGAATACAGTCGGCAAGGACCCGACGCTCGTTCAGGGTGGAGGAGGCAATACCTCAGTAAAGACCGCCGATGGCAAATATATGTATATTAAGGCCAGCGGTACGGCTTTGAAGGACATGAACACCAAGGGCGGTTGGCGGCGGTTGCGGATTGATCTGGCGCGATCGGTTGTCAAAGATAGGTCCTTGGCGAAAATGGCGCCGCAACGCAGGGAGCCGGAGGTGGTTAATCGGCTTCTGCTTGCGTGTGACGATAAGGTCAAAACCGTTGCGCGGCCGTCGGTTGAAGCACACTTGCACGCCTGGTTGGACAAATGTGTGATCCATCTGCATCCGAGTGCGGCCGGCGCATATCACAATGCGAAAAATGGGCGGGCCAAACTCGATAGATTATTTAAGACTGAGACCCTACCGCCGCTCTGGGTCCCTTATACCGATCCTGGCTTTATGTTGGCCAAGAGGATCGCCAGGTTAGTCGAGAATTATCAGCGCAAATTCGGCAGGAGCCCTGCTATCCTCTTCCTTCACAAGCACGGGCTCTTCATAACAGCAAAAACCGGCGACGGTGCGTTACAGCTCGTCCGAAAGGTCATCAAGCGCTGCAACGCCCCGCTGAGGCAGCCTAAGACAGGCATCGTCAAGCCCGTTAGCAAGGACAAGATCAGCGATGCAAAGTCTTGTATCGAGCGGGCCTTTTCAGAGGCGACTGGCGAATGCACGACAATATGGTACTACAATAATGATCCTATTGCAGATTTTCTACATCAGAAGGATGCAGGGAAGATGTTGTCCGGGTCTTTAACGCCGGACGAGCTGGTTTATTCGAACGGACCGGCAATGTGGATGGAGACATGCAATTCACAGAGTATTGCCGGGCGGCTGAGAAGCCAGATCAAAGCGGGAAAGAAACATTCTGTGGCGTTCCTCGTGAAAGGGATAGGGCTTTTCGTTGCCGGGACGGAAAAGATGGCGCCGACGGTACGCGATATTGTTCTGTACTCGATCTTCATTCGGACAAACGCCCATCGGATGGGCGGGATTGTGACTTTGAACAAGCGACAGGAGGATTTCATCACCAATTGGGAATCGGAGGCCTTTCGCAAGAAACTGGCAGCCGGCAAGAAGTAGGGTGTGCATCGCACACCGAAACGTTATCGGTGGTCAGTGCCTGCCTTGTGTGGCATGTCGTGCACCGTCAGTGACTCTCTCTGTCTAGTCACTGGCAACTGAATCGTTCTGATCCGCGCTTTCATGCAGGTCGCCGTTTGGAGTCCTGGCGTTGTGATTGGACAACGTGAGTTCACGGTGGCGTATGGCGCCGATGGCCATCTCCCATGGAAAGGCAAACAACTGGAATGATTCGGTCGATACTCTTTCGTGGGCAACGTCTTCAACCACTCTTCTGAAGATGTCAAACAGGCCCTGCCGGACCTCTTCCAATTCACGGGGATCTTCTATCTTGCGCACCCGGTCAACAAGATTCAGGATTTCGAGATTGTAGGTATCGGCGCGGTCTTTCCTGCGCTGGGCCAGGCGCAATCGAAGATGCCAGATGCCGGATACGCAGAGCACAGTCACAGAAAAAGACAGCGTAAGCAAATCTGCGTACGTGATGAGAATGCCCGGTTTGTCCCTGTTGTAGTAGGCCCTGGCTCCCGCGTGCAGGGGAAAGAGCATCTCTTCGGGTTTGTCCGGCCGGCTCATGTGGACTGCCAGACAATTGGCAGTGATCAGCTCGTTGCGATGCTCGTAGAGGGTTCGCGTTATCTGATAGACGATATCTCCGTCCATATCCTTGCGCGCCAGCAGTACGGCACGGACTGCGGCCGTGGGAATATCCGTTGGCGGTAGGGGCAAATAGCCTCTGTAGAAACCCTTAGGAATCGTCGCCGGTTCGAGAAAAGGATGTGCCCATCGGAGGGCCTCTATCTGTTCGATGGGCAGCAGCCGCCCCCCGGCTCTCAGCGATGTGCCTACGTAATCCTTCGCTATGTCTCCGAGAGCAATGATGTGGAACACTGCATCAACCTGTCCATCGCGGAACATCGTATGGGCCTGATTCGGATCGGCATGGACAATCTCGGCAAAGTCTTCATCCGGCGTTGACTTGTAATGCTCGAGCAGATTCTCGAGAGAACAGGCCGTCCCACTGCCCTCAGGTAGCGTGGCAATGCGCTTGCCCCTCAACTGGTCCACGCGGTGGACTGCGGCTTCGTCACGAACATAAAGTTGAAGCAGTTCCGGGAACAGCAGGGCAATAGACCTGACCGACCCTTGCCCGGGCGTATCATTCTGCGCCAAAGCAAGGTCCACCTTGTTTTGCTTCAGCCTCTCCATACTATCGCGAGAGCCATGTGTGTCTGTCACCAACTCTATGCGTATTTTGCGATGGTGCTTCTCGATTACGTCTTTGAGAGCTTTTCCGAAAGCACTGTATTCGCTGCCCTGCCGGCCGGTGGCGATTTTCAGATGATCCGTCCGGGCATAGTCGGTTATCAAGTTTGCCGCCAGCGCTACAACTGCAATCAGGCTCAGCAGTGCTACGAGAGCGATGACTTTGGCATAAGGCGATGTTTCCCCCGGCCCTCGAAAAGTTCGCAACTCATCAACGACCCATTTGCGCGCCAGGGAAACCTCATCAATCATGCTTTTCAGTACGCCCATAGCCATCGCCCCTTTGTACCTGGAGATTTTCTGTAAGCCTTCCCTTGGCCGGTTGCTGCGAAAACGACCACCCGCAAGAACATATCAGAACGGCAGGTCCGGGTCAAACCGCAATGCGAGCCACAAGTTGCCGGCAAGTAACGGCTGCCGGACCAAACATTGTGTTTTGACCGATATGCGCCGTCATTTGCTCTTTATGTCATAAGCCATAAGTGCGTCGCCGTGGCGGATGTAGAGTCTGCCGTCGGAGATTGACGGATGGGCCCAATGCTGGCCGGAGCCCTGAGTGACTCTATAGGAGCTGACGATTTCAAAGGCCTTCGGAGACGCCTTGACCAAGGCCACATCGCCGGTGTTTTCGTCATAGCAGTACAACATGCCGTCGGCGTGGATTATCGAGCCCTTGTTGCCGTTCCAGGTGGTTTCATACATGACCTTTCCACTGGTCCAATCGAGGCATATCCAATCACCTTTGGGGACGCCGTCGAAGCTTGAGCCGTACAGGTAGCCGTCGACCAGCACCACCCCGCCGTGGCCGCAGTCGAGAGTCTTGTCATTCCATTTCTCAGTGACTGACGTCCCGTCGGCCGAAAGCTCGAACATTACTCCGCCTCTGGTAAATTCTCGCTGGATGGCGCTGGTGACATACACACACCCGTCTCTGTAGATCGGCGTGACGCCGCCTGTATCGGAAGGTGTCACGTAAGGTTCCCGCCAGAGGAGTATGCCGTCATCTGCGTTGACACAGATGACCGATTTTTGAATTATGTTTATAAGCAGGCGATTGCCGCCTCTCTCGATGAGAACAGCAGAACTGTAGGCCGATTGCTCATCCAGACCGGCAGTGGCCCAGATCGTCCGGCCAGTCATCTTGTCCAGAGCGACGATCGTGCCCTTCTTGCCGCCGGGCGTGCAATAGATCTTGTTGCCGTCGATCAACGGTGAACCGCTCATTCCCCATTGGATGTTCTTTGCGTTGAA